>NZ_JBHXSC010000033.1:0-74357 GCF_042716505.1 Streptomyces sp. NPDC058674 | reverse complement strand
GCAGTCGCCGGGCGGGGCCCTCTCGTACGAAGCGCGGCCGGGCGTCCTCAGACCACCTGGTGGAGCCAGCGGACCGGGGCGCCCTCGCCCGCGTGGCGGAAGGGCTCCAGTTCGTCGTCCCAGGGCTTGCCGAGCAGTGTGGCGATCTCGGCCTCCAGGTCGGTCTCGGCGTGCGCGGAGCGGGCGAGGGCGGCGCGCAGCCGGTCCTCGGGAATCAGGATGTCGCCGTGCATGCCGGTGACGGCGTGGAAGATGCCGAGCTGCGGGGTGCAGCTGTAGCGCTCGCCCTCGGCGGTCGGACAGGGTTCCGCGGTCACTTCGAAGCGCAGCAGGTGCCAGCCGCGCAGCGCGGAGGCGAGCTTCGAGGCGGTGCCGGCTTCGGCCTGCCAGGAGAACTCGGCTCTCCAGGTGCCGGGGGAGGCGGGCTGCCGGATCCAGTCGAGGTTCACCCGCACCCCGAGCACGCCCGCAACGGCCCATTCCACGTGCGGGCAGAGTGCGCGCGGTGCGGAGTGCACGTACAGGACTCCACGTGTCGTCACCGGGACCTCCAGTGTGGGACGAGGTCGAGAATAAACTCCATAAAACGGACAGTATGTGACGTGATGTAATGTAACGGAAATTATTTGACATTGCGCAACGGGACCTGCGGCCGAAACGCCACGGGAAAAAGCTACCGTGCGCCAGGGGTCGCGGTGTGACGTACGGTCGCTCCGAGGCCCGTAAGAAGCAGAGCTTTCACTCAGCAGGACGCCCCCGAACGGGAGGGGGTGACGAGGAGGGGACCCACCCATGCGCACCACCGCTCCGCGCCGCCGGGCGCGCCCGACCCTCGCGGGCGCGGGAGCGGCGGTGGTCCTGCTGGCCGGGGCGGTGGCCGGGTGCGGTCCGGGCGGCACGGCGGACGGGGGCGGGCCCGGGGCGCAGTCGGCGCCCCGCTGGAACACGGCGCCCTCCTCCATCGCGGCCGTGGGCGATTCCATCACGCGCGGCTTCGACGCCTGTTCGGTGCTGGCCGACTGTCCGGAGGTGTCCTGGGCCACCGGCAGCGACCCGGCGGTCCGCTCGCTGGCCACCCGGCTGCTCGGCGACGCCGGCGCGGCGGCCCGCAGCTGGAACCACGCCGTGACCGGCTCCCGGATGGCGGACCTGCCGGGGCAGCTCGCCGAAGCCGCCGCGCACAAGCCCGGCCTGGTCACGGTGATGGTGGGTTCGAACGACGCCTGCCGGCCCACGACTTCGTCGATGACCCCGGTCGCCGAGTTCCGGTCCGGCTTCGAGCGGGCGCTCGCCGCGCTGCGGGCCGCCTCCCCCGAGTCGCAGGTGTACGTCTCCAGCGTCCCGGACCTCCAGCGGCTGTGGGAGCAGGGCAAGGACCTCCCGATGGTCCGTCAGGTGTGGAAGCTCGGGATCTGCCAGTCGATGCTCGCCGACCCCCTGTCGGCGGCGACGGGTGCGACCGCCCGGCGCGAGCAGGTGCGGGCGCGGGTGGTCGAGTACAACGAGGTGCTGCGCGAGGTCTGCGCGAAGGACGCGCTGTGCCGCTACGACGGCGGCGCGGTGTTCCAGTACCCCTTCGGGGCCCGGCAGCTCAGCCGCTGGGACTGGTTCCACCCGGGCAGGGAGGGGCAGGCGCGGCTGGCCGAGCTGGCGCACCGCCAGGTGACGGCGGCCGATCCGCCGCGTTGACGCGGACGAACCGGGAGCGGGTGCCAGGGCCCGCCCCCGGTTCGTTTCTGGGGTGATTTCCGGCCAATCCGGTCCTACCGGGGTGCAGCGGCGTGTCGCGCCGGCGCGTCACGCGATGTCGAGCGTGGCCGTCAGCCGGGTGTCGGCGTGCGAGCGGCTCGCGCGGACCTCGTAGGTGCCGCCGATCCGCTCCCAGCCGCCGGCGTCCTCGTCCCAGACCTCGAAGGCGCGGGCGGGCAGCGCGATCTCGGCCTCGACGCTCTCCCCGGGGCCCGCCTCGACGCCCGCGAAGGCGGCGAGCCAGCTCGCCGGACGCTCGACCGCGTCCTGCCGGGGCGCCAGGTAGACCTGGACGACCTCGCGGCCGCGCCGGGTGCCGGTGTTGGTGACGCGGACCCGGACGGTATCGGCGGTGGCCTCCAGGGACTCGTACGCCCAGTCGGTGTAGCCGAGGCCGTGCCCGAAGGGGAAGGCGGGCGTGACGCCCTCCTTCTCGTAGGCCCGGTATCCGATGAACAGCCCCTCGCGGTACTCCAGGCGCCCCTCCACGGGGACGACCTCCGTGACGGGCGCGTCCGCGAAGCGGGCGGGCCAGGTGGTGGGCAGCCGCCCGCCGGGCTCCGCGTCGCCGAGGAGCACGTCGGCGAGGGCGGCCCCGCCCTCCTGCCCGGGGAACCAGGTCAGCAGTACGGCGGCCACGTCCTCGCGCCACGGGAGCTCGACCGGGGAGCCGGCGTTGACCACGACGACGGTGTTCGGGTTGGCGGCGGCGACGGCCCGCACCAGGTCGTCCTGACGGCCCGGCAGGGCGAGGTCGCGGCGGTCGAAGCCCTCGGACTCCACGCGCTCGGTGGTGGCGACGACCACCACGGCGGTGTCGGCGGCGCGGGCGGCCGCCACGGCCTCGGCGATCAGCTCGTCGGGGTCGCGCTGCGGACCGAGGTGGAGCAGCGAGAACACGACCGCCTGGAGCGGCAGCGCGCTCATGTCGGGCACCCGGCACGTCAGCGACACCTCGACGGGCTCGCCGGCGGCGAGGGTGGCGCGGGCGCGCTCGCCGGGGGTTCCGAAGAAGGCTTCGAAGGGGTCGCCCTCGTCGCCCTTCTCCTGGACGCCCTCCCACAGGGTCCGGCCGCCGACGGCCAGCGTGAAGCCGCCGAGCCCGCGGGTGCCGAAGGCGTGCTCGCCGCTCTCGCGCGGCAGGAACGTACCGGTCACCTCGATGCTCGCCATCGTCGCGTACGAGGCGCCCGCGGGCAGGTCGTCGCCGATCCACTGGACCTGGCCGGTGGGCAGCCCGACCTCGCCGAGCACGGCGCCGAAGGCGTCGCGGCAGACGGCGCGCAGCTCGAAGCCCTGGTCGGCGGGGACCAGTTCGTCGGACGGGTCGGCGCCGACGCTGTAGGTCAGCGCGCCGTCCGGGAGCGCCGCGGTGAGGCCGTCGAGCGGGGAGACGATCCGCTCGGGGAAGACGGTCGCGGACCCCCCGCCCAGGACGCGGGCGTCGCGGGCGGCGGCGCCCGCGAGGGCGACGGTGCGCCCGGCGGAGGCGTCGAGCGGCAGGGCGGCGCCCTCGTTGCGGACGAGGACGAAGCCGCGGACGGCCAGCTCGCGGGCCAGGGCCGGGCCGTCGATGCCGGACGGGGGCTCGGCGACGGCGGCGGGGACGCCCTCCAGGAGGCCGACGCGGGCGGCGAGGCGCAGGACGTTGCGGACGGCCGCGTCGACGGCGGACTCGGGAACCTCCCCGGCGCGGACGGCCTCGGCCAGGGCGGGCCCGTAGACGGTGGCGGGGCCGGGCATGGCCACGTCGAGGCCGCCCGCGATGTCGCCGGTGGTGGACCGGGCGGCCGTCCAGTCGGAGACGTTGCAGCCGTCGAAGCCCCACTCGGCGCGCAGGACCTCCTCGACCAGGTGGCGGTGCTCGGTCATGGTGGTGCCGTTGACCCGGTTGTAGGCGGTCATGATGCCCCACGGGTGGGCGTTGGCCACGACGGCCTCGAAGGGGGCCAGGTACACCTCGCGCAGCGGGCGCGGGGCGATGACGCTGTCGACGGTGAACCGCTCGGTCTCGGCGTCGTTGCCGACGAAGTGCTTGACGGTGGTGCCGACCCCGCCGTCCTGGACGCCGTTCACGTAGCCGCTGCCGACGGCCCCGGTGAGGTACGGGTCCTCGGAGTAGCACTCGAAGTGCCGGCCGCCGAGCGGGGAGCGGTGCAGGTTCACCGTCGGTGCGAGGAGGACGTGGACGCCCTTGCGGCGGGCCTCCTGGGCGAGGAGGCGGCCGGCCCGGCGGGCCAGTGCGGGGTCCCAGGCGGCGGCGACCGCGGTCGGGGAGGGCAGGGCCACGGAGGGGTCGTCGGCGGTCCAGCGCACGCCCCGCACCCCGACCGGGCCGTCGGACATCACCAGTGAGCCCAGTCCGATCTCGGGGACGGCGGGCAGGGACCACATGTCCTGGCCGGCCAGGAGCCGGGCCTTGGTGTCGAGATCGAGCGTGCCCAGGGCCGCTTCCACGGCGTGTTCGCGGGCCTGTGCGCGGGCCTGTTCGCGGGCCTGATCGGCATCGGTCACGGCCGTGCCTCCTCGTCGAGTGCGTTCGGGGGTGCGGTGCGGTCGGCCCATCGTGGACCCGACACCTGGCGAACGGTAGGCTTCGTCACCCTTTCGTGACATTGCCATGCCGTACGGTCCTGCTGGCAGGGTGCGCACGACGAGAGGGGCCGCGGCGATGGCCAGGGCGAGGAGCGAGGAGCGGCGGGCGGAGATCGTCCGCGCCGCCGTCGAGGTGATCGCGGAACGCGGGTACCGGGGCGCCTCCCTGGCGGCCGTCGCCGAGCGCGTGGCCCTGACCCAGCAGGGGCTGCTGCACCACTTCCCGACGAAGGAGGCCCTGCTGGTCGCGGTGTTGGAGGAGCGCGACCGGTGGGACACCGGCGGCGGCTCCCGCGCCGCCGCCGACACCTGGCGGCTGGACCTGCTGGCCTCGCTGGTGGACTACAACGCCATGCGGCCGGGCATCGTGCAGACCTTCTCCGCGCTGCTGGGCGAGAGCGTCACCGACGACCATCCGGCTCGGGAGTTCTTCACCCGGCGCTACGCGCAGGTCCGCTCCGAGATGGCTGCGGTCCTGCGCACCGAGTTCGGCGAGCGGCTCCCCTCGGGCCTCACCCCGGACCAGGCCGCGCCGCTGCTGACCGCCGTGATGGACGGCCTCCAGTACCAGTGGCTGCTGGCTCCGGAGGCGGTGGACATGCCCGCCGCGTTCCGCTCCTTCCTGGTCCTGCTGCGGGGGCCGGACTCCGACGGCTGACCCCGCCGCCGCGCCCGCCCGGGCTCTCGGCGAGACCGCTCCGGACCTCAGGGCGGCGGCTCCCGCCCGCCTCCGGGCGCAAGCGGTACTCCGCCGGCGACGGCTCGCCGGCGGGCTGGCATCCTGAGCCGGTGAAGATCGCCGCAGCCCAGCTGACCTGTGTCCCCGCCGACGTTCGCGCCAATGCGGCGCAGGCGGCCGCGCTCGCCGCGCGGGCCCGTGGAGAGGGCGCCGAGCTGGTGGTCTTCCCCGAGCTCACCCTGACCGGCTACGAGCTGGAGGCCCTGGCGGCAGACCCGCGCCTGTGGACGGACCCCGAGGACGACCCGCGCCTGGACCCGCTGCGCTCCGCCGGCATCGCCACCGCGGTGAACGTCGCACTGCGCGGTGACGGCCCGCGGCCCGCCATCGCGACCCTGGTCCACGACGCGGACGGCGCGCACGTGACGACGTACGCGAAGCAGCACCTGTTCCGCCACGAGCAGGCCGTCTTCGCGGCGGGCCGGGAGGACGGGCGCTTCGAGCTCGGCGGCATCCGCTTCTCGCTGGGTGTCTGCTACGACAACCACTTCTCCGGGCTGACCGGCCGGGCCGCCGCCGACGGCTGCCGGGTCCACCTGGCCGGCTCCCTGTACGGGACGGGCGAGGGCGTCCGCGAACGCGCCACCGTGCACCCGGGGATCGCGCGGGAGCACGGCCTGTACGTCGCGCTCGCCAACCACGTCGGGGCGGCGGGCCCGTGGACGGGCTGCGGCGGTGCGGCGTTCTGGGCGCCGGGCGGCGAGATACTCGCCGAGGCGGACGACCGCACCCCCGGCGTGGTCACCGTCGACGTCCCCGCCGTCTGAGCGCCGGTCAGGCGGGCTCCGCGAGCAGGTGCCTGGAGCCCCACTGCCCCAGGGCCTCCAGGGCTCCGTTCAGCTCCCGGCCCAGCGGGGTCAGGGAGTACTCGACTTTCGGCGGGACCTCGTCGTGGACCTCCCGCAGGACGACGCCGTCCGCCTCCAGCTCCCGCAGTTGCGCGGCGAGCACCTTCTCCGAGACCCCCGGGACCAGCCGCCGCAGTTCACCGAAGCGGCGCGGCCGCTGCTCCAGCTCCCACAGGAGCGAGACCTTCCATTTGCCGTCGATCACGGACATCGCCGCGGCGATCCCGCAGTGATCCGCACCGGGCCTTCGCGTCACCGCCATCGCACACCCCTCCCACCTGCTCGCTCACCTCGGGGTAACCACCCACTCCGAAGTGCGTACTTGAGCGCCTCACAGCCTGCCACCAGGCTAAACGCCATGACCGACAACAACACGACGAAGCACCCGCTCACCCTGCTCGGCCTCGGTGACATGGGCACCGCCCTCGCCCGCACCTGGCTCGCCGCCGGGCATCCCCTCACCGTCTGGAACCGCACCGCCGCCAAGGCCGCGCCGCTGGCCGCCGAGGGCGCGCTCCTCGCCGCCGACCCCGCAGCGGCAGTGGCCGCCAACTCCCTGGTCGTGGTGTGCCTGCTGGACGACGCCGGGGTCGGCTCCGTCCTGGACGGCGTCGACCTCACCGGCAAGGACCTGGTCAACCTCACCACCGGCACCCCCGCCGAGGGCCGCGCCCGGGCCGCCTGGGCCGAGGCGCGCGGGGCCCGGTTCGTGGACGCCGGGATCATGGCCACGCCGACGATGATCGGCGTTCCCGAGGCCGGGGGCTACGTCTTCTACAGCGGCTCGCGCGCCCTCTTCGACGCCCACCGCGCCACGCTGGAGGTCCCGGCCGGCGCCCGCTACGTCGGCGGGGACCCGGGCCACGCGGCCCTGCACGACGTGGCGCTGCTGAGCGCGATGTACGGCCTGTTCGCCGGCGTCTCGCACGCCTACGCCCTGATCGAGGGCGAGGGCATCGCCCCGAAGGACCTGGCGCCGCTGCTGTCCGAGTGGCTGGGCGCCATGGGCTTCTTCGTCGCCGACGCCGCCGAGCGGCTGACCTCAAAGGACCTGACCACCGGAGTGGTGTCCAACCTCGCCATGCAGGTCGCGGCCGGCGGCACCCTGCTGCGCACCGCCGCGGAGCAGGGCGTCGGAGCGGAGCTGATCTCCCCGTACCTGGACCTGATGCGGCGCCGGCTGGACGCGGACCCGGCCGCCCACGGCGGGGAGGACACGATCGGCGCCATCGCCCTGCTGCGCACCGGTCCCCCGGGCGGCCGGAAACTGCCGTAGCCCGCGCTCGCCCGGCCCGGCCGGAAAGCCCCCGCCGGGAAGGCCCCGCCGGGGAAGGAGGCGGCCTAGTAGACCGGCGGCGGCCCGAAGCCGGTCGCCGGTGCGGCGGGCGCCGCCGGCTCACCGGCCGCCCGGCCCCCCGGCGCGTCCGCGCCGCCCATCAGGTCCCGCGCCATCAGCGTGGCCCCCGCCACCGCGCCCGGCATCAGGAACACCGCGACGAGCGGCACCACGAAGGCCAGGACCAGCGGCACCCCGAAGCCGAGCACCATCATCCGGCGCGACCGCAGCAGCTCCAGCCGCTCGGCCAGTTCCACCTTGCGGCGCTGGAGGGCGACGGCGGTGAGCTCCTGGGTGAGGAAGTACCCGGAGACGCAGAAGCCGAGGAAGGGGACCACGGTCTGCCCGATCACCGGGACGAAGCCCAGGGCGAAGAGCAGCAGGCCGTAGAGCAGCACGCGGCCGAGCACCCTGACGCTGTCCCGGGCCGACACCCACAGCTCCCGCCAGAGCGGCAGGCCGGACTCCGGCACCTCGCCCCCCTCGCTGCGGTCCACCTGCTCGGAGAGGGACTCGTAGAAGGGCTGGCCGACCAGCAGGGTCACGGCGGTGAAGGTGATGACGGCGAGGAAGAGCCCGAGGCCGAAGACCACGCCGGTCAGGAAGCCCCGGAAGAGGCCGAGCCACGGCGAGGACCAGTCCTCGGCGAAGGGCGTGGCCCAGGCCGCCAGGTCGTCGGCGCCGGAGTAGAGCCCGACCATGGCCGCGGCGTAGAGGACCAGCGACACCAGTCCGGGCAGCAGCCCGAACCCGAGCCACCGGCCGTGCCCGAACACCCATCGCTGTCCGGCCAGCAGATACCGGAAGCCCCCCGCAAGATCACGCATGGGGTCAGTTTACGGGGAAGGCCGCACCCCCGGACGGGGGTGCGGCCTTCACGCGTGCGGGCGCCGGTCCGGCGTGCGCGACGCGCGGTCAGCGGGGACCGCTGGGTCAGACGGCGAGCTCGACGGTGATGTTGCCGCGGGTGGCCTTGGAGTACGGGCAGACCTGGTGGGCCTTCTCGATGAGGTCCTTGGCCGTGGCGGGGTCCACGTTCGGGATCACGGCGGAGATCTTGACGATCAGGCCGAAGCCGTCGTCGTTCTTGCCGATGCCGACCTCAGCGGTGACGGTCGAACCGGAGACGTCGGCGTTCTCGTTCTTCGCGACGACGCCCAGGGCGCCCTGGAAGCAGGCGCTGTAGCCGGCGGCGAACAGCTGCTCCGGGTTGGTGCCGGCGCCGCTGCCGCCGAGCTCCTTCGGCGGGTTCACGACGACGTCGAGCTGCCCGTCGTGGGTGGCGACGCGGCCGTCACGGCCGTTCTCGGCGGTGGCGACAGCGGTGTACGCGACATCGGACTGCTGGATGGACATGTAGAAAATCCTCCTGGTGATCGCCGCGACTCGCGCCCACGGGCCGCGACGGTGTGGAGTGAGCCTAACCGGTGAAAGAAACGATCATCTTTCCGGTGTTCTCTCCGCGCAGCATGCCGAGGAAGGCGGAGGTGGCGTTCTCGACGCCCTCGACGACCGTCTCGTCGTAGCGCAGCTCGCCCGAGTTCAGCCAGCCGGCGACGTCCTGGACGAACTGCTGCTGGAGTCCGGCGTGGTCGCCGACGAGGATGCCCTGCAGGCGCAGCCGCTTGCCGATGACCATCATCAGGTTGCGCGGGCCGGGCGCGGCCTCGGTGTCGTTGTATCCGGCGATGGCACCGCACAGGGTGGCGCGGCCGTGCACCTTGAGGGAGGAGATCGCGGCTTCGAGGTGGTCGCCGCCGACGTTGTCGAAGTAGACGTCGATGCCCTCGGGGGCGGCGGCGCGCAGCTGCTCGCCGACGGGGCCGTTCTTGTAGTTGAAGGCGGCGTCGAAGCCGTACTTCTCCGTGAGGAGGGTCACCTTCTCGTCCGAGCCGGCGGAGCCGATCACCCGGGACGCGCCCTTGATCTTCGCGAACTGGCCGACGAGGCTGCCGACCGCACCGGCGGCGCCGGAGACGAAGACGGCGTCGCCCTCCTTGAAGGAGGCGACCTCGAAGAGTCCGGCGTAGGCGGTCAGGCCCGGCATGCCGAGCACGCCCAGGTAGGCGGAGAGCGGCGCGAGCGAGGCGTCCACCGCGGTGGCGTGCTTCGCGTCGAGGTCGGCGTACTCGCGCCAGCCCAGGTGGTGCAGGACGTGGTCGCCGACGGCGAAGCCCTCGGCGGCGGAGGCGACGACCTCGCCGACGGCGCCGCCCTGCATCGGCTCGTCCAGCTGGAAGGGCGGGATGTAGGACTTCGTGTCGTTCATCCGGCCGCGCATGTAGGGGTCCACGGACATGTGGAGGTTGCGCACGAGGATCCGGCCGGCGGCGGGCTCGGCGGAGACCGGTACCTCGCGCAGGGCGAAGTCCTCGGCGACGGGCCAGCCCTGCGGGCGGCGGACGAGGTGCCACTCGCGGCTGACAGCGGGGATCTCTGACACGGACATGCGGGGCTCCTGACGAGGAAAGAATGCTTCACAATGTGAAACAACCATGCGCCTGGATATTTCATGTTGTCAAGTAAATGGGTACGCTGGTTCCATGCCCAGTCGTCGCGCAGACCCAGTGACCGTCGAGGTCGTCGAACTCATCGGCGACGTCGTGGCCCGCTACCACACGGAGTACGAGCACGCGGCGGCCAGCCACCAGCTCACGGGCGCCCAGGCGAGGGTGCTGAACCTGTTGGCGCTGGAGCCGCTGCCGATGCGCCGGATCGCGCAGAAGCTGCGCTGTGAGCCGTCGAACGTGACCGGCATCGTCGACCGGCTGGAGACCCGCGGCCTGGTCGAGCGGCGCCCGGACCCGGCGGACCGCCGGGTCAAGCTGGCCGCCCCGACGCAGGAGGGCCTCCTGACGGCGGAGCGGCTGCGCGAGTCGCTGGACTTCGCGCGCGAACCGCTGGCCGGGCTGTCCGCGCAGGAGCGGACAGCCCTGCGGGACCTGCTCAGGCGGATGCTGGGCTGACGGCGCCCCTCACCAGCAGGTGAAGTCCCACCACTGACACGGCGGCGGGGTCCGCGTCGGCGTGGGCGCCGGCGGCCCGGGCGTCTTCGTGGGCTTGGGCGGCGCCGAGGTCTTCGCCGGCTTCGCGC
This sequence comes from Streptomyces sp. NPDC058674, assembly GCF_042716505.1. Lineage (NCBI taxonomy): Bacteria > Bacillati > Actinomycetota > Actinomycetes > Kitasatosporales > Streptomycetaceae > Streptomyces > Streptomyces sp. NPDC058674. The sequence continues at coordinate 63,996 of NZ_JBHXSC010000033.1, read as the reverse complement.
TCCCCGAGGCGCTGGGCGACGGCTTCCCCGACGCGGTGGGCTGTACGGACTCCCCCGCACCGGGACTTGCGGAGGCCGGAGCCGAGGGGGCGGGCGCGGGGGCGGACGACGCCGGACCCGGCTGCGTCGCGCTCGCGGAGGAGGCCGCGGGCCCCGCCGTCTTCGTGTCCCCGCCGGCCGCCTTCGCCGGAGCGGCGGTCCTCGGGGACGCCCCGGCCGAGGTGGCCCCGGCCTTCGGCGCCTCCGGGAGCGGCACGGGCCGGTCGGGACCCGCCTCGTCGGTCAGCACCACCGTGGAGGCGCGGTCGCTGCGGTCCCCGTCGACCACCATGCGGGCCACGGCGAGCGAGCCGCCGGTCGCGAGCAGCAGCCCGAGCCCGACGTTCAGCACCGTCCGGCGGCGCCTGCGGTGCGCGGAGCGGCGGCGCGCGCCGGGCCTGCGCTCGTGCGGCGCGGACAGCACGACGAGGGAGTCGGCATAGACGTCGGCGAGCGCGTGCGGCTCGGCGGCCCCGGGTCCGCCGGGCGGGGGCCCGCCGGGTCCGGGCGTGGCGGGTCCGGGCGTGGCGGGTCCGGGCGTGGCGGCGGGGACGCCCGGCGCGACGGGCGCGGCGGGTACGAGGTACTCGGCCGGGGTTCCGCAGCCGGCGCACGCCAGTGCGCCGTTGAGGTGCCTCCGACAGGCGTGGCAGTAGTTCATGGCGCCCGCAGGCTATGCGCTCACCGGCAACATCCGTATCCCGGGAACGTAAGGATCCTGTGTGGAATCGTTGCCTCCATGACAGCGACCCCGTCCGCCCGCCCGGGGCCCTTCGGCCCGGCCGCCTTCCAGCTGGTGCTGCTGCGCCGCATGGCGGACTTCCAGCCGGACCTGGCCGAGGAGGCACGCCACCGGCTGGGGGCCTCGCTCGCGGAGCAGCGCGAGGCGAACCGGCGCTGGCAGGCCATGGTGCGCTCGCCGCGGTCCCGCGGGGCCCTGGCCCGGTACCGCTCGGTGCTCGGCCCGCCGGAGTCGGCCGAGCGCCGGAAGATCGGCGACCTGGAGTGCGACGCCCTGGCGTGGCCGGTGCCGCTCTGGCCGGAGTTGCGCTTCGAGGTGCTGGCCGCGCCGGACGGGGCAGTGTGGAACGAGTGGCTGGTCCGGGCCCCGGGCGCGCCCGGCCCCGTACTGGAGTCCGCGGCCGACCTGCGGCCCTGGTCGGCCACGGTGGACGAGGTGGCGCGGGCCTTCGCACCGGTCCGGCCGATGGAGGGCACCGCGCCGACCCGGTGGCGCCTGGCGTTCGCCGCGCTGGGGCGGCCGTGCGTGGCGGAGTTCACGTACGGCCTGCTCCAGCGGGTCGCCGTGGACGGCGTCGAGACCGCTCCGGGCACCGCCCGTTAGGAGGCGAGGAAGGCGCGCACCCCCGCCGAGGCGGCGTCGTCGCCGAGGAGGTCGTTGTGCTTCAGGCAGCCGACCGCCGTATTGGCCGCCCCGGTGAGCGGGACGCTGTCGTCCGGGTTGACCACCTCGTCGCAGTTCGACCAGAAGGTGGCGTACCGCACCGCGCCCGGGGTCTCGTCCCCGGCGTTCAGGTTCCGCACCACGTACGAGCCGGGGGTCATGTCCCGGCAGGCCTGGTCCCACAGGGCGCACGTCCAGGCGGTGGAGGTGCCGCGGTTGGGGCCGGCCAGCGAGACCCAGTGGCCGACGGCGGCCGAGCCGCCGCCGAACTTCACGTACCAGCGGCTCACCAGCGAGCCGAAGGAGTGCGAGACGACGTCCACCCGGGCGGCGCCGGTCTGCCTGCGCACCTCCTCCACGTATGCGGCGAGCCGCCCGGAGAGCACCTCGTTGACGGACTGGTGGGTGTCGTAACCCCATGAGAAGAGCTCCGCGTCGGCGCGGCCGTCGGCGCGCAGGTCCTCGCGCAGGGACCCCCACACCCCCGGATCGGCGTTGTAGCCGTGCACGAAGACCACCGGATTCCGTGGTGATGCCTGATCAGGCGCGCGCCCGGGCCCCCGGTCGGCGGCATGGGCCGGGAGGGGCGCCAGCAGCGCCAGGCAGAGCGTCAGGAGGGCGGTCAGTCCCTGGCGGGCCGTCAGCATCGCATCCCCTTTACCTTGTTACGCGCCAGTAGCGCGTGCGGTGCGCGCATGGTGCTGCCTGTCGGTACAGAAATCCACCCCCATGCAGGCGCGGGCCACCCCCCGGCCGGAGCAGCCCAACGGGCGGTTCACCCGAAATACCCGAGATGATGTGAAAAGCGACCGGCAGCCGCCGGTCATGCGTCAGCGCTCTCGGGAGGACCTGCCGTGACCGTCAGTCTTGAGCAGTTGCGCCGCTGCCACGTCGCCGTCGACCTGGGGGCGGCCCGGACCCGCGTATACGTGAAGGGGGCCGGCCTCGTCGTCGACGAGCCCAGCGTCGCCGCCGTGAACACCCGCACCGGCGCGCTCATCGCCGTGGGGACCTTCGCCGAGCGGATGACCGGCCGCACGCCCGACTACATCAGGGTCGTACGCCCCGTCTCCGGCGGCACCGTCGTCGACATCGAGATGGCCCAGCGGATGCTGCGGCACCTGCTCGGGGAGAAGCTGCGGCGCGCCCTGCGCCGCAAGCCCCGGCTGCGGGCCGCCGCCTGCACCCCGCACGACGCCGATCCGCTGGCCCAGCGCGCGACCGTGGAGACCCTCGTCGGCCTCGGGGCCCGGCGCGTCGAACTGGTCGACACCCTGATCGCGGCGGCCGTCGGCTGCGGCCTGCCCGTGGAGCAGCCGACCGCGACGATGATCATGGTGTGTGGGGCCGCGGCCACCCAGGTGGCCGTCCTCTCCCTCGGCTCGATCGTCACCGCCGAGCGCATCCCGGTCGGCGGCGAGGCCATCGACCACGCGATCGTCCAGCACCTGCGCCACGCGCACGAGCTGATGCTGCCGAGCCAGGCGGTCCGCCCGCTCCAGCTGGCCCTGCACGGCAACGGCATCACCTCCCAGGGCCCGGCCTCCACCCTGATCCACGGCCGCGACGTGGCCACCGGCCTGGCCCGCTCGGTGCACGTGGACACCGCCGCCGTGCGCGACGCGATCTTCACCCCGCTGACCGCCGTCCTCGACGGCATCGGCAAGGTCCTCCGGGACTGCCCCCCGGACCTGGTCGCGGACCTGACGGACCGGGGGATCATGATGGTGGGCGGCAGCGCCCTGCTGCCCGGCCTGGACCAGATGCTGCGCAACGCCACCGGCATGCCCGTCGCCATCGCGGAGCGGCCGGACGTCTGCGCCGTGCTCGGTCTCGGCGCGATGCTCGAAGGGAAGATCGCCCCCATGGTCCTCAACCCGCTGGCCGGATGACACGAGCCGGACCTGGGCCCGAACCCGCCCCGGACGGGGAACCCGATCAGGAGCCGCGCCTCCCGATCCTCCTGGAGGCGGTGCTCAGCGTCGGCTCGGAGCTGGAACTGCACTCCACCCTGCAGCACCTCGTGGAGTCGGCGACCGAGCTGTGCGCGGCGCGGTACGGAGCGCTCGGGGTCGTCGACCCCGAGCGCTCCCGGCTGACCGAGCTGTTCACCGCCGGGATGACCGACGCGGAGCGGGCCGCGATCCCCGCCCTGCCGGACGGCCGGCGCGGCCTGCTCGGCACGCTGATCGGCGACCCGCGGCCGCTGCTCCTCGACGACCTCACCCAGGACCCCCGCTCGATCGGCTTCCCCCCGGGCCACCCGGTCATGCGCAGCTTCCTGGGCGTCCCGATCCGGGTGCACACCGAGGTCTTCGGCAACCTCTACCTCACCGAGAAGCGCGGCGGCGGCTCCTTCACCGACGAGGACCTCGCCCTGCTGCGCGTCCTGGCCTCGCAGGCCGGCATAGCGATCGGCAACGCCCGGCTGTACGAGACGGCGCGCCGCCGGGAGCGCTGGATCGAGGGCGCCGCCGCCGTCACCACCACCCTCCTCGCCGGCAGGCCGGCGGCGGACGCCCTGATGTGCGTGGCCGAGCGGGCCCGGCTGCTCGCGGACGCCGCCGCCGGGGTGGTGCTCCAGCCCACCCCCGAGGGCGGGATGGAGATCGTCGCCGCCTCCACCCAGGGGGACCCCGGGGACCTGGTGGGGACGGCCATCGCCCCCGGCTCCCCGGTCCTGGAGCAACTGCTGGGCGGGGAGCCGGTCTTCATAGAGGACTCGGCGACGGACCCCCGGATGACCACGCACGTCCGGGAGCGCTTCGGCCCCAGCATGATGCTGCCGCTGCAGAGCGGAGGTCAGCTGATCGGCACCCTGGCCCTGCCGCGCGGGCCGGGCGGGCCCGCGTACGACGCGGTGGACCGGCTGCTGGCCTCGCAGTTCGCCTCCCAGGCGGCGCTGGCCCTCGTCCTCGCGGACGCGCAGCACGACCGGGAACAGCTGGCGGTCTACGAGGACCGCGACCGGATCGCGCGGGACCTGCACGACCTGGTGGTCCAGCGGCTGTTCGCGACGGAGATGATGCTGGAGAGCACCCGGCGGCGCTCGTCGAACGCGCCGTCCGGCGACACGGTGGGCGAGGAGCTGAGCCGCGCCGTCGACGAGCTGGACTCCACCATCCAGGAGGTCCGCACCGCCATCTTCGCCCTCCAGCAGCCTCCGTCCGACGCGCCCACGACGTTCCGGGGGCGGGTCCTGCGCGAGACCGGCGGAGCGGCCGTGCTGCTGGGGTTCCAGCCGTCGGTGCACTTCGCGGGCGCGGTGGACGCCCTGCTCCCGGAGCCGGTGGCGGGCCGTCTCCTCTCGGCCCTGCGGGGCGCCCTGGCCGCCGCGCACCGCCGCAGCGGGGTCGCCTCCATCCAGGTCGTGATCGACGCGGACCCGTCCCGGGTCCGCATGACGGTGCAGGACGACGGCCTCACGGACACGGGTCCCCGGGGCACGACGGTGACGTGGGAGTCGGAGCTGTAGCGGGGACGGGCGGCGTCCCGCGGAGACGGCGCGCCGGCCCCGCGCCGAACCGAGGGACCGGGGGACCGGGAGGAAGCGGAACGCGTCCCGGATCGAGCGTCCGCCCGGCCAGTCGTCCCGGTCGGCAGGGCCGCCCGCCTCGGTCGGCCCGTTCGGTCGGCCTTGGTCAGTCGGCTCCGGCGGGTCGGCCCGCCTCGGTTGGGGGGCCCGCGCCGGTGGGTCGGTCGGGGCGAGGAGGCCGCCGGCGCTCGACCCTCAGGGCCGCCCCGGGCGGGTCGCGGCCCGCAGGGCGATGCGGGTGCTGGACTGGGCGACCCCGGCCTCCCGCTTGAGCCGGCGCAACAGCTCGTCGAGGGCGGCCGGGTCGACTGCCCGGGCCCGTACCAGGTAGTCGTACCCGCCCGTCACGTGGACCACCTCCGTGATGCCGGGGAGCCGGGCGACCTGCCGCTCGAACTCCTCGTTGGTGGTGTCCTCGCGCAGGGTGAGGTCGATGAAGACGGCGAGCCCGCCCCGGGTGTCGGCGGCCGGGTCGACCACGGTGGTGAACCCCCGGATCACCCCGTCCCGGCGCAGCCGGCGGACGCGTTCGGCGGTGGCGTTCGCGCTGAGGCCCACGCGTACGCCGAGGTCCCGGTACGAGATCCGCGCATCCTCCTGCAGGATGCCGAGGATTTCCCTGTCTAGGCGGTCCATGCCGCGATTCTCGCAGCCGGGGCCGATAGTCGCGCCCGTCCGCCCGGCGGCTGCGCAGACCCTCCCCCATGAACGAATTGATGACACCCGCCCTGGCGGGAGCTGTCGCGGGGCTGGGTGTGGCCGTGCCGATGGGCGCGATGAGCGTGCTGCTGCTCCAGGAGGCGGTGCGCCACCGCCGGACCGCGGCGGCCGCGGCGGCCGGCATCGCGACCGTCGACCTCGGCTACGCGGCGCTCGCAACCGCGCTGGGGCCGTGGGTGGCCGCGCACGTCTCCCCGGTCGAGGCCTGGGTCCGCCTGGCCTCGGCGGCGATCCTGCTGGGCATCGCCGCGCACGGCCTTCTCACCTGCCCCGGCAGCGCGCCCCCCGAATCTCCCCCGCCGCCACCGGCGACCCCGGCGACCCCGGCCTCCGGGACCGCGGACGGGGCCGGGGCCGGGGCGCCGGTTGCCGCCGGGGCGCGGGCGGTTGCCGGACACGGCGTCAGGCCCGCCCCCCGACCCGGCAGGGCCTTTCTGCGCTACACCGGACTCACCGCCGTGAACCCCACCACCGCCCTCTACTTCGCCGCCCTCACCACCGGCCAGGGCGCGGCCCTCCGTGGCGGTGCGGCCGGCGCCGCCTTCCTGTGCGGTGTCGGCGCCGCCTCGCTCCTGTGGCAGCAGTCGCTCGTCGCCCTCGGCTCGCTCGCCGGCCGCCGGATCTCCGGCACCGTCCGCGCCTGGACGTTCCGCCTCGGCTACGGCCTCGTGGCCGCCTACGCGCTCGCGATCGCCTTCCCGCTGCCCTCACCGGGATGAGGTCGGACGTCGGAGCGCCGCCTGGGGCGTCTGGGGGCGGGCTCCGGGCAATGCCGAATCCGGCTCCCGCCCCGATCGCCATGATCGGGACAAGACGAACCGACCAGGGCCCCCGCCAGGCCGCCTTCACCAGAGCCGCCTCCGGGCCGGTGGCGCTTCCCGGACAGCCCTTAGGGTGACCCCGTGACGACGACCCGGCTCTCGGCCCGTGCGGCCATCGCCTCCCTGGCCGATCCCGGCAGCTTCGCCGAACTCCCCGTCCCCCAGGGGGAGTCGCCGCCGGACGGACCCCTCGCCTGGGCGGGCTACGACGACACCCGCGCCCGCGCCACACAGCGGACCGGCGAGCACGAGTCCGTCGTCACCGGCACCGCCCGCTTCGGCGGCGGCGGCCGAGCCGTCGTGATCTCCTTCGAGTTCGGCTTCCTCGGGGGTTCGCTCGGCCGGCGCACCGGTGACCGTCTCGAAGCCGCCTACGCGCACGCCCGGGACCACCGCCTGCCCCTGGTCTCGCTCATCGCGACCGGCGGCTCCCGCATGCAGGAGGGCATGCTCGCGCTGACCCAGCTCCAGCGCGTGGCCCGCCAGTGCGTCCTGACCCGGGCCGCCGGGCTCCCGCAGCTCGCCGTCCTGCGCGATCCGACCACCGGCGGCGGCTGGGCCACCCTCGGCGCCGGGGCCGACGTGGTCCTGGCGCTCCCCGGAGCCCAGGTCGGCTTCGCGGGCTCGCGCGTCCGTCCGGCCGACGCGGACCCGGCGGCCTACACGGCCGAAGGGCAGTACGCCGCCGGGCACGTGGACGCCGTGGTGCCCGCGGCGGAGCTTCCCGCCACCCTCGCCGACTGGCTTCGCATCCTGACCGCACCCCGCTCCGGCGGGGCCGTCGAGCCCCCGGCCGCGCTGGGCGGCGTACCCGACGGCCCGCCGCCGGCCACGGGTTGGGACGCGGTCCGCCGTGCCCGCCACCCCGACCGGCCGCGTGCCGGGGCGTACCTGGACGCGTACTTCACCCTGCGCCTGCCGCTCTCCGGGGACCGGGCGGGCGGCACCGACCCCGGGATGCTGTGCGGATTCGGGCTGCGGGAGGGCCGGGCCGTGGCGTACGCCGCCCAGTGCGGCACCGCCGTCCGTCCGGCGGGCTACCGTACGGCGGCCCGGGTCATCCGCCTCGCGGACCGGCTCGGCATCCCCGTGCTCACCCTGGTCGACACCCCCGGCGCGGCCAACGACGCGGCGGCCGAACGCGCGGGCGCCGGGCCCGCCATCGCGGACGCCTTCGCGGCGCTGGCCGGCGCCGCCGTGCCCGTCACCACCCTGCTGATCGGCGAGGGCGGTTCGGGCGGCGCCCTCGCCCTGGCCGCGCCCGGCAACACCTGGGTCACCCCGGACAGCTACTTCTCGGTCATCGCCCCCGAGCTCGCGGCGGCCATCCTCAAGCGGCCCCCGGCGGCCGCCCCCGCCACCGCGGAGCAGCTCCGCATCCGGCCCCACGACCTGGTGGAGCTGGGCGTGGCACGCGGGGTGGTGCGCCGGGCCGATGCGCCCCGGGGGTGACCGGAGCGCCGCGGGACCGGGCCCGCCCGAGACGGCGCGCGTCCGCCGCCGGCCACCGGTCCGCCGCGGGTTCGCCCTGCGGCGCCCTTGCGATCACCAAGGCTAGGCCCTGTCGTCAAAGTCCCGCCTGGCCCGCGGCGCCCGGCACCGCACCTCGCCGCGTTGTCGGGGCGCCCGAGTACGCCCAGTACACGGGCGCCCCTCCGCCTTGCGATGCACGGCGCCGGACACCGCGGGCCTGACCGGCGCTACTTCGACGACAGGACCTAGGCCTGGGGCGTCCTGGCGTCGTAGTGGGCGAAGCCGCGCCAGCGGAAGGCCAGCAGGGCCAGTACCAGGACGCAGCCCAGCCCGCCGCCCGTGATCGCGACCGCCGGAGAGGTCAGGTCGGCGACGGTCCCGGCGAGGAAGTCCCCCAGCCGCGGCCCGCCGGCGACGACCACGATGAAGACGCCCTGGAGGCGTCCCCGCATCTCGTCAGGGGTGGCCGCCTGCATCATCGTCGAGCGGAACACCATGGAGATGGTGTCGGCCCACCCGGCCAGGGCCAGGAAGAGCAGCCCGAGCCACAGGTTCCTGGTGAGTCCGAAGACGGCGATGGCCAGCCCCCACGCGGCGACGGCGAGCAGGATCGCCAACCCGTGCCGGCGGATCCGGCCCTGCCAGCCGGAGAACACCCCGCCCAGCAGCGCCCCGACGGCCGGCGCCGCCACCAGCAGGCCCACCGTCTTGGCGTCGCCGCCGTACCAGAGCACCGCGATGGCCGGGAACAGCGCCTTCGGCTGGGCCAGGACCATGGCGGCCAGGTCGGAGAAGAAGGTCATCCGGATGTTGGGCCTGGTCCCGAGGAAGCGCAGCCCGTCCAGGACCGAGGCACGCCCCCGCGCACCCTCGGCGCGGTCCGGCTTCATCGGGGGCAGCCGCCACATCGCGTAGAGGGCGGCGCAGAAGGTCACGGCGTCGACGAGGTAGGCGGCCTGGAAGCCCCACCAGCCGACGATCAGGCCGCCGAGCATCGGTCCGGCCATGAAGCCGGAGGTCATCGTCACGGAGTTCAGGACGTTGGCCGCGGGGAGCTGCTCGGCCGGCAGCAGCCGGGGGATCATGGCCGACCGGGCCGGCCCGGTCAGCGCGCCGCACACCGCCTGGAGCGCGACGACGGCGTAGAGGAACCAGACGCGGTGGTAGTCGAGCAGAGCCGCGGCCGCGAGGGCGATGGACAGCGCGGCGGCGCCGAGCGAGGCGTAGAGGCCGAGCTTGCGCCGGTCGAGGGTGTCGGCGATGGCCCCGCCGTAGAGGCCGAAGGCGACGAGCGGCACGAGGGAGAAGAGGCCGACCAGTCCGACGGAGAAGTTGGAGCGGGTGATGTCGTAGACCTGGAGGGAGATCGCCAGGGCGGTCATCGCCTGGCCGACCCAGGAGATGGTGCCGCCGATCCACAGCCGCCGGTAGTCCGGGGAGGTGCGCAGCGGCGTCAGGTCGGCGAATATGCGGGACCGGGGGCGGGAGGGTGCGGTCGTACGGGTCACAGCGGATGATAACCACCGGCCGGCCGCCGGCCCCGGGGGATTTTCCCCTCTTCACACACCGGCAACAGTCGCCCCGTACGGCTCCGGGGGCTTTCGGCGCGGACCGGCTCTTGCCGCTAACCCGCCACTAACACCGCACATTTGACCGAATCGGCGTGCGCTCCCCGCCTCGTGTTCGGCTCATCATGAAAAGACTCGTATGTCCAGGGAGGCGTAGTGATCGAACCTGGCAACAGCACCACGAGCACCGGCACCGCCCGGAACACGGTGCGTCCCCCCGTCCCCCTCACCCTCGGAGTCGAGGAGGAGTTCCTGCTCGTCGACGCCCGCACCTTCCGGGTGGTCCCCGCCGCACCGCTCGTCCTCGCCACGGCCGGCGGACTGCCGGGCGAGCTGCACCCCGAGGGCACCCGCTACCAGGTGGAGCTCTCCACCCCGGTCGCGCACTCGGCGGCCGCGCTGCGCAAGGAGCTCGTCGCCCTGCGGCGCACGCTCGGGCGGGCGGCCCGCGCCCACGGCTGCCGACTGCTGGCCGCGCCGTCGCCGGTGCTGGCCGTGGAGGGGCCGCTGCGCCTGACCGACGACGAACCGCGCCAGCGCGAGCAGCACCGCCGCTTCGGCGCGCTCACCGACACCCTGGTCAGCTGCGGCCGCCACATCCACATCGGCACCCTCGACGTGGACACGGCGGTGGCCGTGTCCAACCGGGTCAGGCCCTGGCTGCCCACCTTGATCGCACTGTCCGCCAACTCCCCCTTCTGGGGCGGCCGCGACACCGGCCACGCCAGCTGGCGGGCGATGGCCTGGGCGGGCTGGCCGTCGGCGGGACTGCCCCCGCACTTCACCTCGACGGCGCACTTTCGGCGCTCGGTGCAGACCCTGCTCGGCTCCGGGGCGGCCCTGGACCTCAAGATGGTCTACTGGGACCTCCGCCCCTCGGGGCACTGGCCGACGCTGGAGATCCGGGCGCCGGACATGTCCCCGGACATCGACACGGCCGTCCTCCAGGCCGAGCTGGCCCGGGCCCTGGTGGCCACGTCCCTGCGGGAGATCGGCGAGCGCCGCCCGGACCCGCCGCTGCGGGACGACGTACTGCGCCTGGCGCGCTGGCGCGCGGCCCACGACGGCCTGGAGGGCTTCGGCCTCGACCCGTACTCGGGCACGGAGCTTCCGGCGGCCGACCTCGCGGAGGCCCTGCTCGATCTGGTGGCCCCGGAGCTCGCCGCCGCGGGCGACCTGGACCACGCGGCGAAGACCATGGCGGGCCTCCTGCGCGACGGCTCGGGCGCCCACCGCCAACGCGCGGCCTTCGCCCGCCGCCAAGACCTGACGGACGTACTGCGCCAACTCGCGGACGAAACGGAGAACTTCTGACGGGGCCGAGCCCGGCACAGAGACTCCCGTCGGAGCCGCAGGCGCACGTGCCACACCGCGCCCGCGGTTCCGAACGCCCTGAAGGTGAAGGGCGGGACCACTGCGGAAGACAGAGGTACTTCCAGCAACCCGGGTAGTTGTTGGAAATCCCCTTCCCGAGAGGACGAGACTCCGTAAAATGTCCGACGTTCAACACCACCGGTCAATCAAGTCGGAGCACCACGTGAACCCTCTCACTCAGGGCCTGTTCAAGAAGTTCCGCGAAGAAGAGGAACTGCTCAAACTCAAAGACTCCGACGCCTTCGAACTCTTCGCAGCCAGCCTCATCCTGCCGGATGATCTCCTTTCACAGGTACAAAAAACCGATCTCCTGCTGGACGCCGGCACGATCGGCATCGACATCATTGCCTTGGAGATCAACGGCCAGCTCGCATGGGACACACACGACGTCCGCGAAATCTGCGAGAACAGCGCGAAGGTCGACGTATCCCTGCACTTCATTCAGGCAAAGCAGTCCGGCACGGTGTCGGGCTCGGAGATCCTGAGCTTCGGCGACACGGTGCGCAAGTTCCTCAATAACGACGGCTTCCCCTCCTTTCCACGAATCAACACACTGTCCCAGGCGCTGAGCTCTGTGTTCGAGAACTACGCGAGCCGCCTCAAGGCTTCACCCGCAGTCACTCTGTCCTTCGTCACCACAGCACCGAAGACTTCCACGAGTGCGGACAGCACGAAGGAAAAGATTCGAACGGTCACGGAGCACATCGAAAACCTTGGATTCGTCGGAAAGGTTCTCGTGACCGCCCCGGGAGCCGACGACATCCATGACTCCTGGGTCAAGAAGAACCATGCGAACGAGGTGGAAATTCAGCTCGAGAAGCAGGTCAATCTCCCGAAAATGCCGGGAGTGGACCAAGCAATTCTCGGTGTCGTGTCGGTTTCAGAGCTGCTGAAGTTGATCGAGAGCGGCGACGACGGCTCGCTCGACGAGCGCGTTTTCTACGACAACGTCCGCGGGTTCAAGGGTGAAGAGAACCCTGTGAACAAGCAGATCATGAATACGCTCAGCTCTCCCGAGCGGAATCTGCTCCCCGTCCTCAACAACGGGGTCACGGTCGTCGCCTCGGCCTATGCTCCGAAGCCCGGTGACGCCGTGGCCGTGTCCGGCTACCAGATCGTGAACGGCTGCCAGACCAGCCACTGCCTCTACCTGTCGAAGGAATCACTGGGAGACGACCTCTCCGCGGTGTACGTACCGATTCGACTGGTCGTCACGGGAGATGAAGAGGTAGCCACCCAGATCATTCGCGCAACCAACTCCCAGACGGCGGTCCAGGAGAACGATCTCGTCGCCCTGACCAAGATTCAGAAGCGACTTGAGGATTTCTACCGACTGGACACCCCTGACGTTAAACTCACCTACGAACGCAGGTCTGGCCAGTTCTACAACAAAGAAGTCACCAAGACGAGAATCGTAACCATCGGCGATCAGATGCGAGCGATTTCCGCAGTATTTCTGGACACGCCCCACGCTGCCGCCCGATACACACACCGACTCTACAACGACGTCGGCACATCAATTTTCCGAGAGGATCACAAGCTCCTCCCCTACATGGCGAGCGCATTTGCCGCCTACAAGTTGGAGAATGCCTTCAGGACGGGTCTCGACCCGATTTACAAGCCGGCGCGTTACCACATCCTGATGGCGTACAAGTACCACGTCCTGGGAAAGAATTCGGCCTCGCTGGAAAGCCGAAAGTGCGAGGATCAAAGCCTGGACATCATCACAGCCCTGAAGAAGCCGGACCAAGTGCCGGTTTTTCGTGCCGTGGCAGAGATGGTGGCCGCCGTCGGCGGGGGCCAGCTCCCTTCCCCAGATCGACTGAAGCGGCAGCAGTTCACTCAGGACCTCATTCATTCGCTCCTCAAGTAGCCGGGATCATCTGAGCCGCAACACCCCGACAGCGCGGTAGAGAGTGACCCCGAAACCGTCGGGGGCGGGATGGATTGGTCCCGCCCCCGACTGCCGCCTAAGCACAGTCCCGTCATCCCAAGAGGTTGCAGTTCACGGCACCGGCCGAGCGAGTCGCGGTCCCCGCACCGGGCATCCAGGGGACCTGCGCAGAGGGGTCCAGAGCTTGACGACGCGTTTACCCTTCGCGATGAGACGAACCCGCCGCAGCCGGCATGTCACGGCGTCGGAGCCCCCCTGGTGCGGACGCCGCCCGCTGGAACGGCAGTTGGCAGCGACCCTCCCGGGGAGGCTCCACAGCCGACATGCACCTGACCATGAGCCAGCTCGCCCCGCATCCCGTGGAACGGTCAGGAGCTGTTCGGCAGGGACATGACCCACTGGCCTCGCCACCGGGCGGGTCTCTTCCACGCCGTCGCCGTCATAACCTCGGGCGAACGACGCCCTCGCTTCCGGCACAAGCCACTTCCTCGGAGTCTGCGGACACTGATGGGCGGCGACAATGCTGATCTGCACATCCTGCCAGGCCCGCCCCCACACACCGGAGTGGCAACGACTGCCGGACGGTCCGGGCCCTCGTCACCGACGACTGTCCAGAGTGTGACGAAGGTGTGCGCCCTGAGCCCTGAGAGGAGGGCGTGCGGTCGCGCCGAGTCCACCGTTCATGAGGCGATGCCCGATGATCCGAGGGCCAACACCAGCCTCGCGCCCGGTGCGTAACCTGCCGCATGCCACCTCGCGGCAGGTGAAGGGGCGTCGGCCGCTGGTCACTTGGCGAGGAACGCGAGGAGGGCGTCGGTGACTTCCTGGGCGTGGGTCCACAGCAGGCCGTGGGGGGCGCCGTCGATGACAACGTAGTCGGCCTGCGGGAGTGCCTGGTGGAAACGTTCTCCGGTGGCCTCGATGGGCAGGATGCGGTCGGCGGTGCCGTGCAGGATGAGTGTCGGTACGTCGATCTTGGGCAGGTCGGCACGGAAGTCGGTGGACCAGGTGGCCACGCAGGCCAGGGAGGCGTACGAGGAGGCTCCGGCGGCGACGTTCCAGCTGTTGCGGACGGCCTCCTCGCTGATGCGGGTGCCGAGGTTCTCGTCGAGGTTGTAGAAGTTTTCGTAGAACGCGGTGAAGTAGGCGTAGCGGTCGGCGGTGACGGCGCCTTCGATGTCTTTGAAGATGGTGCCGTCGACGCCGCCGGGGTTGTCGTCGGTCTTGAGGAGGAATGGTTCGAGGGAGGCGAGGAAGGCGGCCTTGGCGATCCGGTCGGATCCATAGGTGCCCAGGTAACGGCCGACCTCGCCGGTGCCCATGGAGAAGCCCACCAGAACGGCGTCGTTGAGGTCGAGGGTCTCCAGGACCACGTTCAGGTCGGCGGCGAAGGTGTCGTAGTCGTAGCCGGTGGTGGGCTGGCTGGAGCGGCCGAAACCGCGCCGGTCGTAAGTGATCACTCGGTAGCCGGCCGACAGGAGTGCGGCGGACTGCTTCTCCCAGGAGTGGCCGTCGAGCGGGTAGCCGTGGATCAGCACGATCGGCTGCCCCGTGCCGTGGTCCTCGTAGTACAGCTCGATGCTGGTGGAGTTTTCCTGGTCGACGGTGATGAACGCCATGGTGGTTTCTGCCTTCCGGTGTGGCGTCTGATGGTGCGGGGCACGATGGGGCACGGCTGTGCGAGTGCGGTGAGGTGCGTCGGGCGACAAGCCGGGCCGTCGGTCATCGGACCGTGCGGGCCGCCTGCTCGACGATGCGGGTGACGGCTTCGGGGCGGGATACGGATACCGCGTGCGACGCGTCGATGGTCGTCGTGCGGGCCTTGGCGCGGGCCGACATGAAGCGCTGGGCGGCCACAGGGATGTTGCGGTCCTCCGTGGTGACCAGCGACCAGGAGGGAATCGTCTTCCACGCGGCCTCGGTGGACTTCTCCTCCAGAGCGGCGGCGGCAACCGGACGCTGGCCGGCAGCCATGAGCCCGGCTTTGTCCGCCGGCACGTCCGCGGCGAACTGGTTGCGGAACTTCTCGGGCTTGATGTACACGTCCGCGCCTTGACCGCCGTCGGGCAGCGAGTAGTTGACGGAGTCGACGGCCTCGCCGAGGGTGCTGCCGGGGAACTTGTTCGTCAGTCCGATCGAGCTCTCGCCTGCGTCCGGCAGGAACGCCGCGATGTAGACCAGAGCCTTCACCTTGTCCTCGAGGCCCGCGGCGGCCTGGCTGATGACGGTGCCGCCGTAGGAGTGGCCGACCAGGACTACGGGCCCGTCGATGTGGTCGAGGACGCTGCGCAGGTAGGCGGCATCGGTCGCTGGACCGCGCAGGGGGTTGGCGGCGGCCACAACCGGATAGCCGGCGCGCTGAAGCCGGGCGACGACACCGTCCCAACTCGCGGCGTCGGCGAACGCTCCGTGTTCCAGCACGATCGTCGGACGTGTCGCGTGGTGGGGCGTCGCGCCGGCTGTACCGGGCAGGGTGACTGCGGCAACGGACAGGCCTACGGCCGTGGTGACACCGAGCAGCACGGATCTGCGGCTCGGACGGGCCAGATGAGTGATGCGCATGCGTGAAAATCCTCTTGGTTGGTTGATGGTCCTCGACGGACCGTGCGGGCGAAGCAGGCCGGTGCGTCCGAGGAAAAGGGCCCCGAGTCGCCTCGCCGGTGGCTGAGTTCGCGTACGTCCGCCCGCGCTATGTGATCAGCATGGATCGGCCTGCTGGTGGCCGTCGTCGGCAGCGGTACGGGGAGTGCGGCTGCGGGTCTGCGGCTCGAGTGATCCTGAGGCACTGCTCTCGCCCGGTTGCCGGGAGTGGAGCGTCCTTCGTCTCGTACGACGACCGGACGGCCGGACCGGTTCACCCGAAAATGGGCTGCTCGTTCGCGGTCGTCGCACGCGCCCGGGAGGCCCTCGCGGCGATGCGGGCCCTGCTCGACACCGGCCGTTCCACCCTGTGCCGACAGCTTGCGATACATGCGGCGGTGATCGGCGGGGCTTTCGCCACCGACCCGCGGGGCCCGGTGTGGTCGCACACGGAGTCGCCTGCCGAGCCGGGGACCGGGCGCACGTCAGCCGGTGGATTCCAGGACTTCGTAGACCTGCTTGATGTAGTCGTGGGTGCGCTCCGAGCCGAGGATCCCGTCGCCCACCCGGTTCATCGTGTACGAGAACGTGACACCCCGGTCGAGGTCCATCATGACGATCGAACCGCCCCGGCCGACCCAGAAGCAGATTCTGCCGGTGGGCATGTGCGGCATCGTCCTCGGGTCGGCGAGTGCGTAGCCGATGCCCCAGCGGACGGGGGCGCCCAGGAACAGGTCGACTCCGTCGGCCTGTACATCGAGCACCTTGTCCACCGTCTCCGCGGAGAGCAGCCGGAGGCCGTTCACCTGGCCACGCCGTGAGATGACGGAGAGGGCACGGGCCAGACCTCGTGCGTTGCCGTGGCCGTTGACGGCTCCGAGTTCGGCGGAGCGCCACTGCGGGGTGTCCACGTGCTCGTCACGGGCGGGGCTTCCGGCCAACGTCCTGGTGAAGATCCCTTCGGGATCGAGGCCGGTGGGTATCCCGGAAAGCTGCGAGGGGGCCACCAGATCGGCGATGCGCGGCCAGTCGGCCTGACGCGCACCGATCTGGACATCGGCTTGCGCCGGCCTGGCGATCTCGGTGTCGACGAACTCCGTCAACGTACGGCCACTGACCCGCCGGACAAGCTCTCCCACCAGTTGTCCTTGAGTCTGCACGTGGTAGCCCGAAGCGGTGCCCGGCTCCCACCACGGGGCCTGCGCGGCCAGCCGGGCGCTCGCGGTGGGCCGGTCGTACAGGTCCTCCATGGAGAAGGGCTGCTCCCAGCCGGAAAGTCCCGAGGTGTGGGACAGGACGTGCCGCACCTCGATGTGCTCCTTTCCCTGGGCGGCGAACTCGGGCCAGTAGTGCGCCACGGGGCGGCGCAGATCCAGGGCGCCCCGGTCGACGAGGACGAGTGCCGCGAGATTGGTGAGGGTCTTCGTGGTCGACCACAGGCTCACCAAGGTGTCCCGGTGCCACGGCACGGTCCGCGCTTGGTCCGCGTGGCCACCCCACAGATCGACTTCCATGACCCCGTCCACATCGACGGCGATCGACGCCCCCAACTCCTCGCCGGCTTCGAGGTGCGCTGCCAGCGCCGCTCGTACCGGTTCGAACCGGGCAGTGCTCGTTCCCTCGACGACCATGTTCTTCTCCACTCCGGACGACAACCGTTCGCTCCTCCAACGGGCTGAACGTCACAGCGGTTCATGTATCGCAGCAGGTCATGGCATCTGTTCACACGCGGCTCCTGCGAGGGACGGATACGGAACCCGTGCGCAAGCCCTCTCGCTCAGCCGTGCCGCCCCAGGGCGGACGCGTACCGGTCGCGAGCCGTCGGACCCGGACGATGCGGATGCCGGTCTGCGGGGTAGAGGGCGGTGGCGACCTGTCGGCGGACGGACGGGAGGATCCTTTACCCCGGGTTGCACACGGCGGTCATCCGGCCTCCCGAGGACCGGACCGGGCCCCGGGCCCTAGTCCCGAGAACGTCGGGGAGACAGCCCGGGGGCAACTCCGCAGACGGTGTCACCGTCCTTTTCGCCCCTGACCCCCCGGCCGCATCCCCAGGCACACCGCGCCGGCCCCCGCATGAACCAGGAGACCTCCCATGAGCGCATCCTCCGGTCCCTCATCGGCGTCGCCGCCATCGGCGCGGTGACCGCAGGTGGCCTCGCCATGGCCTCACCCGCCACGGAGCCAACCGTGAAGAATGACCAGCCCCATCGCGTAACTCCGCCGAGCAGCCGCGCCGGGCCGGGCCGGGCCGCTCAGCTTCTCGGCGGAGGGGCAGGACGATTCGGGCGTCCACGGTCTCAAGGTCCTCGTACGGCCCGCGAGTGCCGAGCTTGGTCCGACCGAGGCAAAGATGCGCGCGGCAGCTCGCCCCGCTGTTCAGGGAGACCGCGACCGCGCCCGAAGTAAGGCGCTCAAGTGGTGAACGGGAGCACCCTTTTCCACGTTGCGCTGATTGGACGTGCATGCGTCCCTGCGATGCCGCCGTGCGCTGCGGCTCTCGGCGGCACCACACCACCATGGAAGGAACAACTCACCAGTGAAGCGCTTCATCACACGCCTCGCGGTAGTCGCGGCGGCCGGAGCTATGGCCGTCGTGCTGCCTGCCTCGTCGGCGTCCGCCATCAACCGCACCGATTGCAATGGACTGGGTCTCCTGAAGCTCCACAACGCGGGCGGCGACCTCTGCTTCGCCAACGCGGGCGTGCAGAGCGTGGCGATCTACGGCGTGGACCGGATCTGGACCGGAGACAACAAGGTCACGTTCGAGTACGTGCCGAGGCTGGGCGAGCCGGCGACCAGCGGGACCGTGGACAAGTGGCATTTCGGTAACCTCTCCATCCACAAGATCACGAAGATCACGATCTGGTAGCGCCCGTCGCCGCGAATGAGGTGACAGCGGGTCCTCATCAGCGATGACGTCGCTGCGCTGGGTCCATCGAGTCTTTTCGGCGTCGCCTCTCCAGGGCGGGGCCGTGGCGGCGATGTCCGTCGTGCGGCTCGGGCTGCGGCAGCTCCGGTGGAGAATCCGCCGGGGCTTCCGGCGGGCGACGCCTCGTTCGACAGGTGCGCGGGCCTGGGCGAGTGCCCGCTTCAGCGTCCGTACGGGCGGTGACAGTTCGGCGTTGAGCGGGCAGCGCGGCCCGGGAGTCAGCACCGGTGCAGGCGCGGTCGGCGACGATCGGAACGTCCTGGCGCTCGCGGATTCGGATGAGGCGGTGAGTGCGCGCGGCGGTCAGTTCCTGAGCGCGGCCCGGCAAGGTCTGCGCGTTCCGCAGAAGGCCGACCTTCGGGATTGGTGACGATCCTCGCGTCCACGCCGTGGCGCCGGTGTTTGTGGGCGCAGTAGGCGCTTCCGTCGCCCTGGCGGTCGCACTCGCTGAGGGTGCCGTCCGGCAGCACGTGGTCCGGGTCGTGCTCGCGCAGTGTTCGAGCAGGCCCGGCGTCCGATCGGCGAGGAGCCGCACGACGGCGGTGGCATATCACGATGGGCCGCACGGAGGTGACAGTGCCCACGGCTGGACTGGTGGGGGTGCGGATTCTCGCGGGCGTACCCGTGGCCGTTCAGGGTGTGATACGGGTGCCGAGTTCGGCGGCGGCGTCGGCGTAGTCGATGAGCATTCGGGCGAATTCGAGGCGTTTGGCCTGGGGCCAGTCGTGGGTGATGTGCTCGAAGGCCTGTCGGTGCTGGCTTCTGAAGCGGTCGCGCAGGGCGGTGCCTGCGGGGGTGAGGTGGAGCACGGTACGGCGGCCGTCGCGCTGGGAGGCGGCTCGCACGAGAAGTCCTGCGGTGATGCAGTCGCTCACCATCCGGCTGGCGACGGAGGAGTCGACGGTGAGCTGGTAGGCGACGCCGCCGACGGTCATCTCGCCGTCGGCCTCGTCGACGATGTTGATGACCTGGTTGCGGGCCATGTCCTTGCGCGTGACGGGTGGATCGACGTCCACCAGGGCGGTGCGGCGGCGCAGTCGGGCGAACGCCGCGCCGACCGCGTCCAGCAGTGCGTCGTCCTGAGTCTCGTTTCCCCTGGTCACACCTGACAGCGTAACCCCAGATCGCTGCGAAAAACAACTCCGTGCCATAATGCATGCATCTGCTTTTTGCAGGAGATTGGTGGGGCCGGCAGGACCGGTGACCGCTTCGGACGGACAACGACAGGAAACAGCCATGAGCACCACGGCCATCATCAACGCACGGGTTTTCGACGGCGACCGGACGCTGGAGGCGAGCACCGTCGTCCTCGACGCCACCGGGATCCTCGCGGTTGGCGGGCAGGCGCCCGCGGGAGCCGAGATCGTGGATGCGCAGGGCGGAACGCTGCTGCCCGGCCTGATCGACGCCCACGTCCACACCAATGCGGAGTCTCTAGCTTTGGCACTGCGGTTCGGGGTGACGACCGAGCTGGAGATGCAGGGGACGAACACCGCCGACAACCGTGCGCACATCACCGGCAACGATGCCCTGGCGGACGTGCGCTCCTCCGGGTTCGGCATCACCCCGCCCGGCGGCCACCCCAGCGAGTTGTTTCCCGAGGGTTTCCGTCCCGGCCCGCCGCCCGGTGCGGCCCGGCCGGCCGGGCCGGCGCCGCTGATGCCGTTCTCGACCACCCCCGAGCAGGCCGTCGGGTTCATTCCGCAGCTGATCGAACGCGGTTCGGACTACATCAAGTTCATGGTCGACGACGGCTCGATCGAAGGCCACCCCGGCCTACCGATGCTCGACCGGGCAACCCTGGACGCGGGCGTCGCCGAGGCCAAGCGGCTCGGCATGCTCACCGTCGCCCACACACTGACGATCGACGCGACCCGCATGGCGATCGAGGCCGGCATCGACGGCCTGGTCCACCTGTTCATGGACGGCCCGCACACCGACGAGATCATCACACTGATCCGGGAGTCGGGCGCCTTCGTCGTGCCCTGCGTCGTGCTGGACGCCTCGATGATGGGCATCAGCGGTGACGAGCTGGCCGACGACCCGCGCGTCGCATCCCGGCTGGACGAGGCCTGGACGACGACGCTGCGCAGCAGCTTCAACCACTACCCGCAGGGCAAGATCACCGACGTGCTGGGTTCCGTGCGCGCGCTGCACGACGCCGGTGTCGACATCCTGGCCGGGACCGATGTGTCCATGGCGATGCCGTTCCTGGGCGGACTCGCCCACGGCGCCAGCGTCCACCACGAGCTGCAGTACCTCGTACGGGCGGGCCTCACCCCGGTACAGGCCCTGCGCGCGGCCACCTCCACCACCGCCCGGCGCTTCGCCCTGACCGACCGCGGCCGTATCGCCGAAGGCCTGCGCGCCGACCTGCTCCTGGTCGACGGCGACCCCACCACCACGATCAGCGACACCCTCAACACCCGGGCCGTATGGCGCCGCGGCACCCGGCTCGAAAGCTGACCGCCGACTGCCGCCCACCACCCCATGCCGCCGGCGCGAAATCCACTGACTGCGCCGCCTTGCCGTGACGCAGAGCCCGCCGGGGACCGCCGCAACGAGCGGGCGGTCCCTGGCGGGCATGTTCGGTGCGCCTTATCCCGCGTGTCCCCAGTTAGGCGGTTGTGTGTCCGGCACCCGTATCGACGTGCACACCCACTACTTCGGCGGCGGTGTCGCCGCGCTGCCGACCCGCCCCGGGCCCGCTTTCGTGGCCCCGCAACGGGCCTGCCGACCTCCGGGCTCGGCATGACTTCCCCCCTTGTCAACCATGATCCGAGGGGGTGTGTCACCGAGCCCGGAGGCACTGACCCGGCGCCGATCAGGGGCAGGACCACCGGCTCTTCGCAGGTCGGACGCTCTTCGACATGTGCATGTGGCGAACACCGCTGTGGCCTCGTACCGGTGCCGCGAACCAGACCTGGACCCGTCGACGCCCCTGTCCGCGAGGCGATCTCCGCCGGCGCCAGGAGCGCAGGGCGGAGATCGCCTCGCAGGAACCGGGGCTGATCAGACCCGGTTCTCCGCCTGGAACATCCAGCTCTGCTTCTCCAGATCAGCCGTGAGTCCGATGAGGAGGTCCTCAGTGACCACATCCACCGGGCCGATCTCGACGATGCGCTCACGCAGTCTTTCGGCAACCGTGGAGAGCGCGCGCACCAGGGCCTCCACGGCGTCGCAGTCCTTGGTCCACCCTGACGGAAAGGCGGGCACCGCACTGGTACCCGCTATGGTCCCGGCCCGTCCGTCCGGGCTGACGCCCAGGGCTGCCGCACGCTCGGCCACCGTGTCAGCGTGGTTCCGGGCAACAGTGGCGGCCTCGTCGAGCTGGGCGTGAACCGAGCGGAAACGCGGGCCGTACACATTCCAGTGGGCCTGCTTGGCCACCAGGGACAGATCGAGAAGGTCGGCCAGGGTCGCCTGCAGCGCCGCACCCGCGGTTTCGCGCTCGCGCTCCGGCAGAGGGTTGTTGATAACCAGCACAGGAGTGCCGTCCTTTCGTGAGAGGCGCCGACGTCCGGGTCGCGGACGCCGACGACTGCCGTTGGCAGAAACGTGCGCAGCTCGTTTCCGTGGGGCGTTGATGAGCCCGAGGCTAGGAACGGCGGGAGCCCGCCGTGGGTTCAGCCATCCGGCGAGTGATCCCGAACCGCGCGTGCGGGGTTCCGCTCGGGCGGACGACGGGCCCGGACAGAGCTCGTACGTCCCATGGCGTCCGTGCCCGCAGTTTCAGTCCCTGCCCCGTCACCGAATCCCGACAAGCGCTACCGAGAGTGGAATCCCTCATGCAGACGACACAGGCAAGCCCAGCTCCAGTCCCGTCCCGGCTGAGCGAAGAGCGCCGACGCGTCATATTCGCAGCGGTTCGAGAACGGCACTCTCGCGGGCGATCTGGACGAAGTCGCCGTGCTGGCAGGAGAAGACGGGGGGCAATGCGCCCGTCTGCTCTCTTCAGTGACGCACGCGGTTCGCGGCGACAGCCATCTCGCGGAAGCCGTGCGCAGACATGTCGTCGAGGGGCACCTGGAGGCGCTGCGTCTGCTGCTACGCCGTGCGGTTGAGCGAGGGGAAATCTCCATGGACTGTCCCGCCGTCGCCTACTTCCCTCAACTGGTGCTCGGCGTGATGCTGTCGCAGCGGGCAGTGACGGGGGCAGACCCCGACGCGGCGTACCTGCGCTCGTACTTCACTTGTGTGGTACTTCCCAGCTTGGACCACAGACCCCGCTGAAGATTATGCGACCGGCGATGCGGGGCCCGTGGGAGAGCTCCGGCGGGCACGTGGCCTCGCGGCGGCTACACCCCCAGGATGCCCTGCTTCTCGAGCGCCTTGCGCAACGCCCGCATGGCATAGAAGGCACGGCTCTTGACGGTACCGGGCGGTATACCGAGGTGCTCGGCAGCCTGATTCACGCTGCATTCCAGGAAGTACATGAGGCGGATGACGGTTTGCTGCTGCTCGTTCAACTCCCCCAGGGCCTGCACCACAACATGGGAGTTGATCGTGGATGCCGTGCTGTCGCTGGATGTGTCCAGCTCCTCCACGGGCACGAGCTCCAACGGCCTGACCTGGCGTGCCCGGTAATGGTCGATGACGAGATTTCTGACCACGGTGAACAACCAGGGTCTGAGGCGTTCGTTGCGGCTGCCCAGGAAGCGGGCGTGCTTCCAGGCGCGGGCCGCGGTCTCCTGGAAAATGTCCTCTGCCTTGTGCCAGTCACCATCCAGCAGCCGCGTGGCGTACCGGACGAGCAGAGAGCCGTACTGCTCGTAGATGTCCTCGATGAAGGCGTCGCAGTCAGCGTCCGACGCGGGGTGCCGGGTCTGCGACGAAGTCGGAACGAGGGCAGTGGCCTCCGTTTCCATGATCCCGTTCATGAGAGGCGCTCGATCCTGTTCGAGTTTCCGTGGCGTGCAGGGGGATAGGCGCCGACTTTCAGGCGGCGAGGAAGTCGATCAGTGCGGCGTTGACCTCGGCTGCGTGGGTGAGCAGCAGTCCGTGCGGTGCGCCGTCGATCTCGACGTATCGCGCATCGGGCAGGCGGCGGCGGAACTCGCGGGCTGTGGCGTCGATCGGCAGGATGCGGTCGGCGGTCCCGTGCAGGATCAGCGACGGCACATCGATGCGCTCCACGTCGGCCCGGAAGTCCGTCAGCCACGCCGGGACGCACGCGTACGCCGCCATGGGCGCCGAGCCGATGGCGGTGGCCCAGTTCGCCCGCAGCGCGGCCTCGCTGAGTCGCGTCCCGAGCGTCTCGTCGGTGTTGAAGAAGTCGACGAAGAAGCTCTCGTACCAGGCGTATCGGTCGGCCTCTGCCTGCTCCGCGATGCCATCGAAGACGCTCTGCGGCACACCGGCGGGGTTGTCCGGCGTCTGCAACAGGAACGGCTGGAGCGAACCGAGGAACGCCGCCTTCGCCACCCGCTGCGAGCCGTGAACGCCGAGGTAGCGGGCGACCTCGCCCGAGCCCATCGAGAACCCGACGAGAACCACGTCACGCAGGTCCAGCTGCGTCAGTACGGTGTCCAGGTCGGCGGCGAGGGTGTCGTAGTCGTAGCCCGTCATGGTCTTGCTCGACCGGCCGAAGCCACGGCGGTCGTAGGTGATGACGCGGTAGCCGGCCTTGACCAGCGCATCGGTCTGCTTCTCCCACGACTGCCCGTCCAGCGGGTAGCCGTGGATCAGGACGACCGGCTGACCCGCCCCGTGGTCCTCGTAGTAGAGCTCGATGCTGGTCGAGCCCTCGGCTCCGACGGTGATGGTTCCCATGATGTGCCTTCCCGCCCGTCCGCCGTGTGCGAACCGGGCACGGCACAAAGCTAGGAAACAAGCAGGGGGGACCGCGTCCGTCGGACTACGTCTTCGGCGTACGTCATGACGTCGCGCCTTCGGCGTACGTCATCGTGCCACCCAGCACCGCGGCGAGTTCGCCGCGGGACGCTACCCCCAGTTTGGGGAACATCCGCTGGAGATGGGTGCTCACCGTCCTGTGCGAGACGTACAACCGCTCGCCGATCTCCCGGTTCGTCAGACCCTGCGCGGCGAGCTGGGCGACGTGCAGCTCGGTGGAGGTCAGCTGGTCCACCGCGGCCGGATCCTGGCGAGGGGACGACGCGCCCGCGGCGCGCAGCTCCTGCCGTGCCCGCTCCGCCCATGCCGACGCGCCGAGGGCGTCGAAGATCTCGCGCGCGGCCTGCAGGGAGGCGCGGGACTCCGCAGGCCGCCGGTGCCGCCGCAGCCACTCGCCCAGGGCGAGGCACGCTCGCGCCCGCTCGAACGGCCATTCTGTGGGGACGGCGTCGAGGGCCGCCCTGTAGAGCGGCTCGGCGCCATCCTGCGGGCTCAGCAGGGCCCGGCCCAGTCGCAATCCGCAGAGCAGGGCGGGCGAAGAAGTCATTTCCCCGAGCGGCGTCAGCTCCTGCACGACGTCGCGCGCCACCTCCGGGGCTTCGCTGCGCACAGCCGCCTCGACCAGCTCCGCGACCGCGTAGAAGCGCAACCAGGGGTGGAAGGCGGAGTCAGCCGGGTCGAAGACACGGTGCAGGTGCCCGTACGCGTCGCCGTAGCGGCCCTGGCAGAGCGCCGCCTGCCCGCGGGCCATCTGCGCGATGGCCAGCACCGGGCGCCCTCCGCTGGGAAGGGCCACGCGCTCGGCTTCCGCCGCCCACGCCTCCGACGCCGGGTCGCCACTGACGGCGGCCAGCTGCGCGCGGATGGCGTTCACCATCGCGTGCACGAGAGGCTGACCGGTCTCGCGGGCCAGTGACGCGGCCTCCTCCGCGGCGAGGAAACCAGCGCGCACGTCACCCAGCCGTGCTGCGCTCCCCGCCTGGACGCAGAGGGCGCGGGCCAGCATCGACAGCCTGCCCTGCGCCCGCAGGACGTCCAGCGACCTCGCCGTCAACCGGCTTGCCAGGGCGGGGGCACCCACCGTAACGGCGGCGCCCCCCAGGAGCTGGTCTCCCTCTGCGTTCTCTGACGAGCGCTCCATCTGCCCCGCCAGGCCTTCCATGACCGCTCCCCCGCGCTCGACCGGGGCTGAGTACGCCCGCAGAGCGACCAGGTCGGCGTCGTCGGCATGCACGGGCATCCGGTCGGCGGCGGCGGCGACCCGCTCGCGGGCGGCCGACCCTGGCTCTCCCCAGAAGCATTGCAGGACCGCGCCCCACAGCATGCGCAGCCCCAGTGTCGGTTCGCCTCCAGCGGCGATCTCGACCGCCAGCTCGGCCAGTGCGGCGGTCGCGGCGCCCTCGCCCCGTGTCCCCTCGGCCAGAGCGATGCTGACCCAGGCCGCACGGCCTTGGTCCCGGACCGAAAGGTCCAGTGAGCGCGCCTGGGCCAGCAGATGTGCCGCGACGCCTCCTTGGCCCGACTCGAGCGCGAGCTCCGCCGCCCGGAGCAGCCGGTCTGCCCGCGCGGACGGGTCCTTCGTCAGCTCCGTCGCCCGCCTCAGCGCGGCAAGGGCTGCGGCGACACCGCCTCGCCGCAGGGCTCTGCCGGCAGTGGAGTCCAGATCCCGTGCTACTCGTTCGTCGGGACCCGCGGTGGCGGCGGCACGGTGCCATGCCTGTCGATCGGGCTGCCCCTGGAGCGCGGCGGCCAGAGCGGCGTGTGCGGTCTGTCGTTCCGCCGCGGTAGCGGCGTGGTACATCGCCGAGCGGATGAGCGGGTGCCTGAAGGCCAGCCCCTGGGTTTCTACCAGACCCGCGTCGATCGCTGCCTCAAGAGCGGCGCCGTCGACCACCCTTCCGAGCATCCGGGTCGCCGCGGCGAGGCATTCGTCCATCGTTCCGTCACCGTTGAGGGCCGAGAGGAGCAGAACCGTATGGGCGTCGGCCGGAAGGCGAGAGACTCGTGCCGTGAAGGTCCTCTCCAGCCGTGCGGTCAGCGGCAACGGACCCGGGTTGAGCGCGTACGCCCCGCCGACCGACTGCAGCGCGACCGGCAGCTCGGTCAGTGCCAGCGGGTTCCCCGCGGACTCCTCCAACAGCCGCCGCCTGACCTGCTGTCCCAGGCCGGGGGCCACCGCGTCCAACACCTCACCCGACACCTCATCCGTCAGCGGACCCAGGTGCAGCACAGGCAGGCCGGCGCTGCTGAGCCGGTCGTCGAGGCGCCGGGTGACGGCGACCAGGACGAGGGGGTCGGACTCGATCCGCCGCGCCACAAACCCGAGCACATCGAGGCTGGCATGATCCATCCAGTGGGCGTCCTCGACGACCACCAGCAGCGGCGCCTCTGCTGCCGCGTCTGTCAACAGAGTCAGCGCGGCCAGGCCGACGAGGTACAGATCGGGGACGGCCTCGTCGACGAGCCCGACGGCTGCGAGCAGCGCAGTACGCTGACGCTCCGGCAAGTCGTCAATTCCGTCCCGTAGTTGGTGAACCAGCTGGTGCAGGCCGGCACAGGGCAGGTTCTCCTCCGACTGGACCCCCACAGCAGTGATCACACGGGTCCCGCCGCGCGCTGCCGCGGCCGCGGCCTCTGCGACCAGAGCCGACTTGCCGACCCCCGGTGCGCCGATGATCACCGTCGCGCCGCCCGACCCGGTGGCCCCCTGCTCGACCAGGGCAGCCAGCGCGCGACGCTCCGTCTCGCGACCCAGCAGCGCCCGCCTCTGCATGCCCTCACTCCGATTCTCTGCGTCTCCCCAGCACCCGAGGGCTCCGCGTCCTCGCGGAACCAGGCGACCCGGCGACATCTCCACTGGCAGGCGATCTGGAGGCCGGGTCTGGATGCCATCCGTAGAATGGTATGCACGCCGCCGGGTGGGAACGACCGCGGTCCGCGCCCGTGAAACCGAGCCGCCGAGATCACGGCGGGGCCGAACGGCTTTCGGGCCTTGACCTAAGGCCCGGGTTCACGCTCGGCCTCTGAATGGTGGCCGGAGCCGCGCTCGCGGCGGGCATCATCGCCTGCCTCAACCATCACCTGGTGGTCAGAGTCCGCAGCGGCGTCAGATCGCAGAACGGGCTTGCGATGGCGAAGCAGTACAAGCCCGGCGCGAGGACCCAGCCACCCGGTTTCCATCCGGTCAGCTCCTGTGCCGGATCCGTGAGAAGCAGTCGCTGTGAACCCCGCCGTACCAAGCATGCCCTTACCAAAGGCGACCACACGGCGACCTGAGCAGGACCGAGCTCCCGATGGAGCGAGGCGGCCATCGCCCGGTCGCGGTGCGCGAAGCTCTTGCTCGACCACAAGAGGCCGATGAAGTCGATGAGCCCCGAGGGCCGGCAGGGAGGTCAACGCCCTGCTCGAACTCTCCCTCTCCTATGCGGCAGCGGCAGACTGCTACGGCCCCCTCGATCAACGATCAGGGGAGGACGACGTCAGTGTGGTGGGCGTATCCATCAGCAGCCGTGGGATTGCTTCACGACGCTCCCACGGGGACGTCGCTACAAAACCCCAGGTCAACGCCGTCAGGGCTCCTCTTCAATGTACGAGGACTCACGTTCGCCACACCCACGCGAGGTGAACGCCACACGCAAAAACCCCTGGAAAATACGTTTCCCCAGGTCAGAGCGATTCTGCCTGGGGATGGTGAGTGGGGCGGGTGGGACTCGAACCCACGGCCGACGGATTATGAGTCCGCTGCTCTAACCGGCTGAGCTACCGCCCCTTCACGGCGTGGCGCGTACACGTGTGCGCGCCGTCTGCCGCAGCATAGCCGCTCATACGATCTCCTGCCTCGGGTGCCTCGCATGATCGGCTTCGCCTGTTCAGAGAGACCGCGGCGAGGGCTGCCCGGTTCCGGACGGGGCGACAAAAAGGAAGAGGACCCACTGGGGGCCCTCTTCCTCTTCCTGCTCCCCCGGCTGGACTCGAACCAGCAACCCTCCGGTTAACAGCCGAATGCTCTGCCAATTGAGCTACAGGGGACCGCGCTCCCCCGACTGGACTCGAACCAGTAACCTGCCGATTAACAGTCGGCTGCTCTGCCAATTGAGCTACAGGGGATTGCTGCGGTACATCGAACAGCCCACCTCCGGCCTTGCCGGGGGGCGACTGCGCGTTGCGAGACATAGATTAGCGCAAGCAGGGGGGTGCTCCGCCAATCGGTATCCACAGCAGGCCGGGCACCACACGACGAAGGGTGGCAGGCATGCGGTACAAGATCACGTTCGCGGTCGGACTGGCCCTGGGTTACGTCCTCGGGACGAGGGCCGGGCGGGAGCGGTACGAGCAGCTGAGGAAGTCCGCTCGGGAGGTCGCCCAGCACCCGGTGGTGCGCAACGCCGCCGAGAGCGCCGGGCAGAACGGGCGCCAGTTCGCCGTCAAGACCTTCGCCGCGGTGAGCGAGAAGGTCGGCGACGTCGTCCCGGAGAGCCTGGCCGGCCGGGTGCGGGGGCTGCGCGACCGGGTCGGCGGCGGGGCCGAGGACGACTGGGGCACGAGCAACACCTGAACCGCCGGCGGAGTCCGGGCCGGCGTGCGGCAGAATTCTCCGCATGGGGATAGTCGCCGGGCTGGACAGCTCTTCCGCCTTCACTCGCATCGTCGTCTGCGACGCCGAGACGGGATCCGTACTGCGCCAGGGGTACGCGCCCCATCCGCAGCCCTCCGGGGAACCCGACGGCGCCAACCCCCACGAGACCGATCCGCAGGCCTGGCTGCTCTCGCTCGGCGAGGCCGCCGGCGGTGGACTCCTCGAAGGGGTCCAGGCCATCGGGGTCTCCGCGCAGCAGCACGGGCTGCTGCCGCTGGACACCCAGGGCGGGCTCGTCCGCCCGGCCCTGGTCGGGAACGACAAGCGCGGTCAGGTCGCCGCCGCCGACCTCATCGACTCCCTCGGCGGCCGGCAGGCGTGGTCCGAGGCGGTGGGCTCGGTCCCGCACTCCGCGCAGCCGCTCGCGAAGCTGGCCTGGCTGGCCCGCGCCGAGCCCGAGGCCGCCCGCCGGGTGGCCGTGCTGATGTCCCCGCACGACTGGCTGGTCTGGCAGCTGCTGGGCCGGCCGGCCCGGCGGACCACCGACCGCGGCGGCGCCTCCGGCACCGGGTACTGGTCGGCGGCCAGCGGCTCCTGGCGCCCCGACCTGGTCGAGCTGGCGCTCGGGCACCAGGCGCTGCTGCCCGAGGTGCTCGGCCCGGCCGATGCGGCCGGGACCACGCCGGAGGGGCTGCTGATATCCGCCGGCACCGGCGAGACGATGGCCGCGGCGCTGGGGCTCGGCCTCGCGCCCGGCGACGCCGTGGTCTCGCTGGGCGCCTCCGGCTCCGTGATGGCGGTGCACCGCGAGGCCCTGTCGGAGCCGGGCGGCCTGATCACCTCGCTGGCCGACGCCAGCGGCCTGCACCTGCCGGTGGTGAACACCTTGAACGCCGTACGGGCGCTGCGCGGCACGGCCGAGCTGCTGGGCACCGACCTGGAGGGGCTGTCCGCGCTCGCACTGAAGTCGACTCCGGGTGCGCACGGCCTCGTACTCCTGCCGTACCTGGAGGGCGAGCGGACGCCGAATCTGCCGCACACCGCCGGGACCCTGTCCGGACTGCGCAGGGACTCCATGAAGCCGGAGCACCTGGCCCGCGCCTCGTTCGAGGGGATGCTGTGCGGCCTGGTGGACGCCCTCGACGTGATGCGCACGCGCGGGGTCGAGATCCGCCGCGTGTTCCTGCTGGGCGCGGCGGCCGAGCTGCCCGCCGTGCAGGCCTTCGCCCCGGGGCTGTTCGGGACGCAGGTCGTGGTGCCCGCGCCGGCCGACTACGCGGCGCTGGGCGCGGCCCGGCAGGCGGCCTGGGCGCTCGGGGCGGCGCGGGGCACGCTGGCCCCGCACACCCCGCCGGTGTGGCCGGCCCCGTCCGCGCAGACCTTCGAGCCGGGCGAGGACCTCCCCGCCTGGGGGGCAGTGCGCCAGCAGTACACCGCGACGCGGGAGCAGCTCCACCCGGGGGCGTTCGCGTAGCGGCCCGCGTCCCGCGTCCCGCGTCCGCCCGTGGTTCGGGCCGCGGGGGCGGCCTACTCCTTTTGACCGGGCTTTGCGAAATCCGGTGGGGATCGGGCCGCCGGTTGGCCGAAGATGGGGTGAACCCCCTCGATCTTGCCGACCGGAGCCTGCGCGTGCTCATACGACTTCTGCGGACCCGTCTCGGTCCGTACCGGAAACCCCTGTGCGTGCTGGTCCTGCTGCAACTGCTGCAGACCAGCGCGAGCCTCTACCTGCCTACCCTGAACGCCGACATCATCGACAACGGTGTCGTCCACGGCGACACCGGCTACATCCTGCGCTTCGGCGCCCTGATGCTGGGCGTCTCGCTCGTCCAGCTGGTGTGCAACGTCGGCGCCGTCTACTACGGGGCACGCACGGCGGCCGCCTTCGGCCGCGACGTGCGCGCCGGGATCTTCGACCGGGTGCAGGGCTTCTCGGCCCGGGAGCTGGGCCATTTCGGCGCCCCGTCCCTGATCACCCGGACGACCAACGACGTCCAGCAGGTCCAGATACTGGCGCTGATGACCTTCACGCTGATGGTCTCGGCCCCCATCATGTGCGTCGGCGGCATCGTCATGGCGCTCTCCCTCGACGTGAAGCTGTCGGGCGTCCTGCTCGCCGTGGTCCCCGTGCTGGGCCTCGCCGTCGGCGCGATCATCGTTCGGACGCGGCCGCTGTTCCGGCAGATGCAGGAGCGGCTGGACACCGTGAACCGGGTGCTGCGGGAGCAGATCACCGGCAACCGGGTGATCCGCGCCTTCGTCCGCGACGCGTACGAGAAGGACCGCTTCCGGGAGGCCAACGCGGACCTCACCGGCGTCTCGCTGGCCGCCGGCAGGCTCCTCGCGCTGATGTTCCCCACCGTCATCGTGGTCGTGAACATCTCCAGCGTCGCCGTCATCTGGTTCGGCGCGATGCGCATCGACAGCGGCGGCATGGAGATCGGCCAGCTGACGGCCTTCCTCGCCTACCTGATGCAGATCGTCATGTCCGTGATGATGGCCAGCTTCATGTTCATGATGGTGCCGCGCGCCGAGGTCTGCGCGGAGCGGATCCAGGAGGTCCTGGACACCGACTCCAGCGTGGTCCCGCCCGTCGACCCGGTGCGCGAGCTGGCCCGGCACGGGCAGCTGGAGCTGCGCGGCGCCGACTTCCGCTACCCGGGCGCGGAGGCGCCCGTGCTGCGCGGGGTGGACCTCGTGGCCCGCCCCGGCGAGGTCACCGCGGTGATCGGCTCCACCGGCAGCGGCAAGTCCACCCTGCTGGCACTGGTCCCGCGGCTGTTCGACGCGACCGGCGGCGAGGTGCTCGTCGACGGCGAGGACGTACGGCGGCTCGATCCGGACCTGTTGGCCAAGACGGTCGGCATGGTCCCGCAGAAGCCGTACCTGTTCTCCGGAACGGTCGCCTCCAACCTGCGCTACGGGCGCCCGGACGCGACCGACGAGGAGCTGTGGCAGGCCTTGGAGGTGGCCCAGGCCAAGGGTTTCGTGTCCGAGCTGGAGGGCGGCCTGGAGGCTCCCGTCACCCAGGGCGGAACCAACGTCTCCGGCGGCCAGCGCCAACGCCTGGCCATCGCCCGCACCCTCGTGCAGCGTCCGGAGATCTACCTCTTCGACGACTCGTTCTCGGCCCTGGACTACGCGACGGACGCGGCGCTGCGCGCGGCGCTCGCCCGGGAGACCGGGGACGCGACCGTGGTCATCGTCGCCCAGCGGGTCTCCACGATCCGCGACGCGGACCGGATCATCGTCCTGGACGGGGGCCGGGTGGTGGGCGAGGGGCGCCACCACGAACTGATGGCCGGCAACGACACCTACCGGGAGATCGTGCTCTCCCAGCTGACGGAGGCGGAGGCCGCATGAGCGGGCCCGGAGGACGGATGATGACGGGCCCGGTCCAGCGGTCCATGGACTTCAAGGGATCGGGCAAGCGGCTCCTGGGCCAGCTCGCGCAGGACCGGGCCAAGCTGTGGGGCATGGTCGTCGCCGTCGTCGCCAGCGTCGGCTGCGCGGTGGTCGGGCCGAAGATCCTCGGCAACGCGACCGACCTGGTCTTCGCCGGGATCGTGGGGCGGCAGATGCCGTCCGGGATCACCAAGGAACAGGCGCTGGAGCGGATGCGCGCCGACGGGCAGGGCGGCATGGCGGACATGCTGTCCGGCACGGCCTTCACCCCGGGCGAGGGCATCGACTTCGGCGCGGTCGGGGCCGTGGCGGTCTGGGCGCTGGTGACCTTCACGCTGGCCGGGCTGCTGATGCTGGTCGCGACGCGGCTGTCGAACCACGTCATGAACGGCACCGTGTACCGGATGCGGGAGGAGCTCCAGGCGAAGCTGTCGCGGCTGCCGCTGTCGTACTTCGACCGGCAGAAGCGCGGCGAGGTGCTCAGCCGGGCCACCAACGACATCGACAACATCGGGCAGACGCTCCAGCAGACGATGGGGCAGCTGCTGAACTCGCTGCTGACGATCGTGGGCGTGCTCGCGATGATGTTCTGGATCTCGCCGCTGCTGGCCCTGGTCGCGCTGGTGACCGTACCCGTCTCGGTCTTCGTCGCGGCGAGGATCGGCAAGAAGTCGCAGCCGCAGTTCGTGGCGCAGTGGAAGACCACGGGTGCGCTCAACGCGCACGTGGAGGAGATGTACTCGGGCCACGCGCTGGTCAAGGTCTTCGGCCGGCAGAAGGAGTCGGCGGCCGTCTTCGCCGAGCAGAACGAGGCGCTGTACCGGGCGTCGTTCAAGGCGCAGCTGGTCAGCGGCATCATGCAGCCGGTGATGTTCTTCATATCGAACGTCAACTACGTGCTGATCGCGGTCGTCGGCGGTCTGCGGGTGGCCTCGGGCACCCTCTCGATCGGCGACGTGCAGGCCTTCGTCCAGTACTCGCGCCAGTTCTCGATGCCGCTGACGCAGGTCGCCTCGATGGCGAACCTGGTGCAGTCCGGCGTGGCCTCCGCCGAGCGGGTCTACGAGCTGCTCGACGCGCAGGAGCAGGACCCCGACGCGGAGGTCCCCGAGCGCCCGGAGCGGCTGCGCGGCCAGGTGACGCTGGACAAGGTGGCCTTCCGCTACGAGCCGGACAAGCCGCTGATCGAGAACCTCTCGCTGACGGTCGAGCCCGGTCACACGGTTGCGATCGTCGGCCCGACGGGGGCGGGCAAGACCACCCTGGTCAACCTGTTGATGCGCTTCTACGAGGTCACGGGCGGCGAGATCGCCCTGGACGGCGTGGACATCGCGAAGATGACCCGTGAGGAACTGCGCGCCGGGATAGGCATGGTCCTCCAGGACACGTGGCTGTTCGGCGGCACGATCGCGGAGAACATCGCCTACGGCGCCTCGCGCGAGGTGACGCGCGCCGAGGTCGAGGAGGCGGCGAAGGCGGCCCACGCGGACCGCTTCGTGCGCACGCTGCCGGACGGGTACGACACCGTGCTCGACGACGAGGGCGCGGGGGTCAGCGCGGGCGAGAAGCAGCTGATCACCATCGCGCGGGCGTTCCTGTCGGATCCGGTGATCCTGGTCCTCGACGAGGCGACGAGCTCGGTGGACACCCGTACCGAGGTGCTGATCCAGAAGGCGATGGCGCGCCTGGCGCACGGCCGTACGTCCTTCGTGATCGCGCACCGGCTGTCCACGATCCGCGACGCGGACGTGATCCTGGTGATGGAGAGCGGCTCGATCGTGGAGCAGGGCACCCACGAGGAGCTGCTGGCCTCGGGCGGGGCGTACGCGCGGCTGTACGCGGCGCAGTTCGCGCAGGCGGTCGCGGAGGTCGACTAGACGGCCGGGCGGGCCGGGCGGCCGGCCGATCCGGCCGATCCGGCGGGAGCGGCTCGGGCCGCCGCGGGCCGGGCCGCGGTCACGGCGGCGCGGGCGGCGGCCGGTCAGTCCAGGTAGCCCCGGAGCTGGTCGGCGAAGGCGTGGTCCCGGAGCTTGTTGAGGGTCTTGGACTCGATCTGGCGGATCCGCTCGCGCGTCACGCCGAAGATCCGTCCGATCTCCTCCAGGGTGCGGGGACGGCCGTCGGCGAGCCCGTACCGGAGCTGGACCACCTTCCGCTCGCGCTCGCCGAGGGTGGAGAGCACGGCTTCCAGGTGCTCGCGCAGCAGGAAGAAGGCGGCGGACTCCACGGGTGAGGCGGCGTCGCCGTCCTCGATCAGGTCGCCGAGGGCGACGTCGTCCTCCTCGCCCACCGGAGAGTGCAGGGAGATCGGTTCCTGGGCGAGGCGCAGGACCTCCATGACCCGCTCGGGGGTCAGCTCCAGGTGGGCGGCGACCTCTTCGGCGGTGGGCTCGTACCCGCGCTCCTGGAGCATGCGGCGCTGGACGCGGACGACCCGGTTGATCAGCTCCACGACGTGCACCGGCACCCGTATGGTCCGGGCCTGGTCGGCGAGGGCCCGGGACATCGCCTGCCGGATCCACCAGGTCGCGTAGGTGGAGAACTTGTACCCGCGGGCGTAGTCGAACTTCTCCACGGCACGGATGAGGCCGAGGTTGCCCTCCTGCACGAGGTCGAGCATGGTGAGCCCGCGGCCCACGTACCGCTTCGCGACGGAGACCACCAGGCGCAGGTTCGACTCGATGAGGCGGCGCTTGGCCATCCGCCCCATCACGACGAGCTTGTCGAGGTCCAGGGCGAGCCGGGAGTCGAGGTCGGGGGCGCCGGCGAGCTTCTCCTCGGCGAAGAGCCCGGCTTCGACGCGCCGGGCGAGGTCGACCTCCTCGGCGGCGGACAGCAGGGGAATCCTGCCGATCTCGCGCAGGTACTGCCGGAACAGGTCCGCGGAGGGGCCCGCTCCGCCCCCGCCGTCCCTGCGCGCGGCGGCGCCCGCGCTGCGGCGCCGCTGCGCCGGCACGGGCTCGATCAGCTCCAGCACCTCGGGGTCTTCGTCCGCTCCGTCCGCCGCCTCGTCCACGGCCTCGTCCGCCACTTCGTCCGCTGCTTCGTCCGCCGCTTCGTCCACGACCTCGGCCCCTGCCTCGGCCTCGGCCTCCGCCTCGTCGGTCTCCGAGGACTCGCTCACGGTCACGGACACGGTCACGGTCTGGGTCTGCACGGGGGCGACCTCCAGGGCTCCGAGGACGGGGGCACCGCACTCAGTGTGGGGTACGACACATCACTGCCACGAGGGGCGTGCGAGCCTTTTCTGAGTCCGGTGCGTGACCGGATGGTTACCCCCCGGCGGGAACCCCGATGCGGATCGGACGGATGTCCGAGGAGACCGTCCCCCTGTGTCCGGACGAGACCGGCGCGACGGCGCTCCGCCCGGAACCGGCCGGCCCGCACGCCTGGAGAGCCGTTCTACGGCACGGGAGTTGGAGGCCGCCCGCGCGGGGTCCGGGGCCGGGCGGCGCGGGCAGGGCCTCAGGCCGGGTGCTGCGGGGCGGCCGGTTCCACGCGGACCGCGCAGACCTTGAACTCCGGCATCCGGGACACCGGGTCCAGGGCCGGGTTGGTCAGGGTGTTGGCGCGGCCCTCGCCCGGCCAGTGGAACGGCATGAAGACCGTGTCCGCGCGGATGGTGTCGGTGACGCGGGCCGGGGCCACCGCGCGGCCCCGGCGGGAGGTCACCGCCACCGGGGCGCCGTCGGTGACGCCGAGGCGGGCCGCGAGGCGCGGGTGCAGCTCCACGAAGGGGCCCGGAGCCGCGGCGTTGAGCTCGTCCACCCGGCGGGTCTGGGCACCGGACTGGTACTGGGCGACGACCCGGCCGGTGGTGAGCAGGATCGGGTACTGCGCGTCGGGGACCTCGGCGGCGTCGCGGTGGGAGACGGGGACGAAGCGGGCCCGGCCGTCGTCCGTGGCGAAGGAGTCGAGGAAGAGCCGCTGCGTGCCCTCCGCGCCCTCGGGACAGGGCCAGAAGACGCCCTGTTCGGCCTCGATCCGCGCGTACGTGATGCCCGAGTAGTCGGCCGGGCCGCCCGCCGAGGCGCGGCGCAGTTCGTCGAAGACCTCCTCGGGGGCGGTGGGGAAGCCCTTCTCGACGCCGAGGCGGCCGGCCAGGCCGTGCAGGACGTCCAGGTCGGTGCGCACGCCCGGTGGCGGGGTCAGGGCGCGGCGGCGGAGCAGGACGCGTCCCTCCAGGTTGGTGGTGGTGCCGGTCTCCTCCGCCCACTGGGCGACGGGGAGGACCACGTCGGCGAGGGCGGCCGTCTCGGAGAGCACGACGTCGGCCACGGCGAGGAAGTCCAGGGAGCGGATGCGGTCCTCGACGTGGCCGGCACGGGGAGCGGAGACCACCGGGTTGGAGCCCATCAGGAGCAGGGCCTTGACGTCCGTGCCGAGGGCGTCGAGGAGTTCGTAGGCGCTGCGCCCCGGTCCGGGGAGGCTGTCGGGGTCGACGCCCCAGACGGCGGCGACGTGGGCGCGGGCCGCCGGGTCGGTGAGCTTGCGGTAGCCGGGGAGCTGGTCGGCCTTCTGGCCGTGCTCGCGGCCGCCCTGGCCGTTGCCCTGGCCGGTGAGGCATCCGTAGCCGGAGAGCGGCCGGCCGGCCCGGCCGGTGGCCAGGCACAGGTTGATCCAGGCCCCGACGGTGTCGGTGCCCTTGGACTGCTGCTCCGGGCCCCGGGCGGTGAGGACCATCGCGGAGGAGGGCGCGCAGAAGAGGGCCGCGGCCTCGCGGAGGGCGGGCACCGGGACGCCCGTGATGCGTTCGACGTGCTCGGGCCAGTGCGCCATCGCGGCGGCCCTGGCCTCCTCCCAGCCGGTGGTGCGGGCGGCGATGAACTCCTCGTCGGTACGGCCTTCCGCGACCACCAGGTGCAGCAGGCCCAGGGCGAGCGCGAGGTCCGTTCCCGGCCGGGGCGCCAGGTGCAGGTCGGCCTGCTCGGCGGTACGGGTGCGGCGCGGATCGACGACGATCAGGGTGCCGCCGTTCTCCTTCAGCTCGGTGAGGTAGCGCAGGGCGGGCGGCATGGTCTCGGCCAGGTTGGAGCCGACGAGGATCACGCAGCCGGTGCGCGGGATGTCCTCCAGCGGGAAGGGCAGCCCCCGGTCGAGCCCGAAGGCGCGCTGGTGGGCGGCGGCGGCCGAGGACATGCAGAAGCGGCCGTTGTAGTCGATCTGCGAGGTGCGCAGGGCGACCCGGGCGAACTTGCCGAGGGCGTACGCCTTCTCGTTGGTCAGCCCGCCCCCGCCGAACACCCCGACCGCGTCGGGCCCGTGCGTCCGGCGGGTGCGGGCCAGGCCCTCGGCGACTCTGTCGAGGGCCACCTCCCAGGTGGCCGGTTCGAGCCGCCCGGCGCGGGTACGGACGAGCGGCTCGGTCAGGCGGACCCGGGAGGAGAGCACGGCCGGGGCGGTGCGGCCCTTGCCGCACAGCGCGCCCCGGTTGACGGGGAAGTCCGCCCGCTCCTCGACCGCCACGCCCGTGCCACCGGGCTCGGGGCGGAGCGTCATCCCGCACTGGAGTGCGCAGTACGGGCAGTGCGTGGGGGTGGCGGCTGCTTGCGGGGTGTGCATGCCGTCCAGGCTGCGACGGCGGTGTTACACGGGCGGCCGCCGCCGGTTACGCCTCCCGTACGGTCACCTCAGCGCCGTCCGGAGACCGCGGTGAGGCCGGCGCCCGGCGGGCTCCGCCGGTGGCGGGGACGGCCGGTCCGCCCGGGGCCATCACCGCCCCGTGCCACCCCCCGGTGCGCGGGCCGGCGGACCCGCGGCCCGTGGCCCGTCGGCACGGCCGGGCGGCGTGTCAGTCCGCCCGGGCCGCCAGCGCCCGCGACACCCCGTGCTCCTTCGGTCCGAGGAAGCGCGGGGCGGGCTTGAAGGCCGCGTCCAGCGCCGCCTTGCCGGCCGCGAAGACCTCGCGGGTGCCGCCGTAGTACCAGGTGGCGTCGTGCACGTCGTCGACCCCGACGCCGTACGACTCCACGCCCGCCGCCTGGCACAGGGCGACGGCCCGGCGTATGTGGAAGCCCTGGCTGATCAGCACGGCCCGCTCGACCCCGAAGATCTGCCGGGCCCGCACGCAGGAGTCCCAGGTGTCGAAGCCCGCGAAGTCGCTGACGATCCGGTCGCCCGGCACCCCGTGGCCGGTCAGGTAGGTGCGCATGGCGTCGGGCTCGTCGTACTCCGTGCGGCTGTTGTCCCCCGTGACCAGGACGACCTTGACCCTGCCCGCCCGGTACAGCTCGGCGGCCGCGTCGAGCCGGTCGGCCAGGTAGGGGGTGGGCCGGCCCTTCCACAGGCCCGCCCCGAACACCACGGCCACCTCGGCGGCGGGGGCGTCGGCCGTGCTCCGCAGCCGGTCGGCGGCGCTCGCGTGCGTCCACGCCGAGGGCAGCAGCGCCAGCACGCACCCCGCCATCACGCCCTGCACGGCCAGCCGCCGGGCCCGCCGCCCCCGCGGCAGCCGCGCCGCCGCCGCCCTCGCCCACTCCGGCATCCTCATGACCGTCCCCCTTGCTCGCACCGGCATTCGTACGGATGGACGAACCGGCCCGGCCCCCAGTTCCGCCCGCCCCGCCTTTCACCCGTACGAATGAGCGAGTGAGCAGCAGGAAAAGACCCGTCACGTCGGCGCAACGCCCCGGCAACCTCCGGCGCGCAGGATCGGTCCATGACGGAGCCGGTGCACCCTCCCGAGACCCTGTCCCCCTCCTTCGGCAGCGCGGCCGAACTGCTCACCCGGATCACCGCCCAACTCGGTACGCAGCTCAGCGGGCTGCATCCGCCGCGGGCCCGGCCCCACGGAGCCCACCCATGCAGCAGCCCGCCCTCGTCGCCGTGGCCCACGGCAGCCGCGACCCGCGCGCCCGGCACACCGCCCTCGCGCTCCTCGAACGCGTCCGTGAGCTCCGCCCGCGCCTCGACGTCCGGCTCGGGCACATCGAGCTGAACCGCCCGCTGCTCTCCGACACCCTGGAGCTGGTGTCGGCGGACCGCTCCGGGCCGGCCCCCGCGGCCGGGGACTCACCCGGGGAAGCGGTGCTGGTACCGCTGCTCCTGGGCCGCGGCCACCACGTCAAGCGCGACCTCCCGGCGGCCGCCGCCCGCGCCTCCCGCCTGCGGGTGCGCGTCGCCGCGCCGCTCGGCCCGCACCCGCTGCTCGTCGAGGTCCTGTGCGACCGCCTCCTGGAGGCCGGCTGGACCCCGGGCACGGCCGTGGTGCTCGCCGCCGCCGGATCGCGCGATCCCGACGCGGCCGCCGACACCCGTGCCGCCGCGGCCCTGCTCTCCGAGCGCCTCGGCGGCGTGGCCGTGGTCGCCGCCTACGCCTCCGCCGCCACCCCCGGCATCCCCGACGCGGTCCGCGCGCTCGCCGCCCGCGGCCACCACCGGCCCGCCATCGCCTCGTACTTCACCGCGCCCGGCCTCTTCGCCACCCGCTGCGCCGGCGCCTCCCCCGGCCCGGCCGCCGCCCCGCTCGGCGACCACCCGGCTCTCGCCCGCCTCGTCCTGCAGCGCTACGACGAGGCCCTCGCCCGGCAGGAGGGCAGCCTGTACCTGGCCAGCGCCTGAGGCGCCCGTACGGCCGTATCCCCCGGATCGTCGGTGTCTGCGGTTACGGTCTGAGGATGGAAGGCACCGCACACGTCCCCGCACATCCGACCGACTCCCGCGAGCCGTACGACCCCGCCGCCACCGAACGCCGGGCCGTCGAGCCCGACAAACGGCCCGGCCGCACCGCCTTCCAGCGCGACCGCGCCCGCGTGCTGCACTCCGCCGCGCTGCGCAGGCTCGCCGGGAAGACCCAGGTCGTCACCCCCGGCACCCGGTCGTACGACTGGGACGCGAGCCCGCGGACCCGGCTGACCCACTCCCTGGAGTGCGCGCAGGTCGGCCGCGAGCTCGGCCTGGCACTGGGCTGCGACCCCGACCTGGTCGAGGCGGCCTGCCTCTCGCACGACATGGGCCACCCGCCCTTCGGCCACAACGGCGAGGAGGCGCTCAACGAGTTCGCCCAGGACTGCGGCGGCTTCGAGGGCAACGCCCAGTCCCTGCGCCTGCTGACCCGCCTGGAGCCCAAGCGGTTCGTGCCCGACGGGGAGGGCGGCGAGCCCGTCAGCGTCGGTCTCAACCTCACCCGGGCCTGCCTGGACGCCGCCACCAAGTACCCGTGGGCCCGCGGCGACCACCCCACCGATCCCGGCTCGGTGAAGTTCGGGGCGTACGAGGACGACCTGCCGGTCTTCGAGTGGCTGCGCCGCGGCGCGCCCGCGGACCGCAAGTGCTTCGAGGCCCAGGTCATGGACTGGGCCGACGACGTCGCGTACTCGGTGCACGACTTCGAGGACGGGCTGCACGCGGGGCACCTCGACCCCAATCTGCTCTTCGCCGACCCCGAGCGCGCCGCCATCTGGCAGGTGGCCATCGGGCGGTACGTTCCCGCCGACACCGAGCCCGAGGAGCTGCGCGAGGCCCTGGACCGGCTGATGGAGCAGGAGTGGTGGCCGCACGGGTACGACGGTTCGGCCCTGGCCCAGGCCCGGCTCAAGGACGCCACCAGCCAGCTGATCGGCCGCTTCTGCCTGGCGGCGGAGGGCGCCACGCGCGAGGCGTACGGCTCGGGCCGCCTCACCCGGTACGGGGCCGAGCTGGTCGTCCCGCGCGCCGCCCGCAACGAGTGCGCGGTGCTCAAGGCGGTCGCCGACCTGTACGTCATGCAGCGCGACGAGCAGGGGCGGATCCGCGCCGACCAGCGCGTCGTCCTGGCCGAACTCGCCGAGGCGCTCAGCGCCCGCGCGCCCGAGGGCCTGGACCCGCAGTTCCGGGCCATCTTCGACGCCGCGCCCGACGACAGGGGGAGGAAACGCGCGGTCATCGACCAGATCGCGTGCCTCACGGACGCGGCAGCACTCTCCCTGCACGCCCGCCTCACCCGGCGCACCCGACGCGCCGAGGGGTGAGCCGATCGGGCCATTCCCCCTTCACGGGGCAGGCTCAGTGCGGGACGCTCGCATGTGGCCGCACGTGACGAAGAGGTTATGAGGAGGCATCAGGTGGTCGACGCACACCAGACGTTCATCATCGTCGGCGCAGGGCTGGCCGGCGCGAAGGCGGCCGAGACGCTGAGGTCGGAGGGGTTCACGGGCCGGGTGATCCTGATCGGCGACGAGCACGACCGACCGTACGAACGGCCCCCGCTGTCCAAGGGGTTCCTGGTGGGCAAGGCAGAACGGGACAGCGTCTTCGTGCACGCGCCGTCCTGGTACGCCGGCGCCGACATCGAGCTGCACCTCGGGCAGCCGGCGGTCCACCTGGACCGCGAGAACAAGTCGGTGCGCCTGGGCGACGGCACCCTGCTGCACTACGACAAGCTGCTGCTGGCCACCGGCGCCGAGCCGCGCCGCCTCGACGTGCCCGGCACGGGCCTGGCGGGGGTGCACCACCTGCGGCGCCTGGCCCACGCCGAGCGGCTGCGCGGCGTGCTGGCCGCGCTGGGCCGGGACAACGGCCACCTGCTGATCGCGGGCGCCGGGTGGATCGGCCTGGAGGTCGCCGCCGCCGCCCGCGGGTACGGGGCCGAGGTCACCGTGGTCGAGCCGGAGGCCACCCCCCTGCACGCGGTCCTCGGCCCGGAGATCGGGCGGCTCTTCGCGGACCTGCACGCCGGACACGGGGTGCGCTTCCACTTCGGGGTGCGGCTGACCGAGATCGTGGGCCAGGACGGCATGGTGCTGGCCGCCCGGACCGACGACGGCGAGGAGCACCCGGCGCACGCGGTGCTCTCGGCCGTCGGCGCGGCGCCCCGGACGGCGCTCGCGGAGACCTCGGGGCTCGCCCTGGTGGACCGGGCGCACGGCGGCGGGATCGCCGTGGACGCCTCCCTGCGGACCTCCGACCCGGACGTCTTCGCCGCCGGGGACGTGGCCGCCGCCCACCATCCGGTGCTCGGGACCCGGCTGCGCGTGGAGCACTGGGCCAACGCCCTCAACGGAGGGCCGGCCGCCGCCCGCGCGATGCTGGGGCAGGACGTCGCCTACGACCGGGTGCCGTACTTCTTCTCCGACCAGTACGACGTGGGCCTGGAGTACTCGGGCTACGCGCCGGTCGGCGGCTACGACCAGGTGCTGATCCGCGGCGACGTGGGCAAGCGGGAGTTCATCGCCTTCTGGCTCTCCGGCGGCCGCGTCCTGGCCGGGATGAACGTGAACGTGTGGGACGTCACCGAGCACATCCAGGCCCTGATCAGGTCAAAGGCCCCGGTGGACCGCGAAAAGCTCGCGGACCCGTCGGTTCCGCTCGCGTCCCTGGTCACGGCGGAGGGGGCCTGACAGGTTTGTCGCCGCCCGGCCGTAGACTTCACGGGTGGCAGGACGGATCAACGACGACGACGTGAAGGCGGTACGGGACGCGGTCCCGATCGACGCCGTCGTCTCCGAATACCTCCAGCTGCGCAACGCGGGCGGCGGCAACCTCAAGGGCCTGTGCCCCTTCCACGACGAGAAGTCCCCGTCCTTCCAGGTCAGCCCCAGCAAGGGGCTCTACCACTGCTTCGGTTGCCAGGCCGGCGGGGACACCCTCGACTTCATCATGAAGATCGACCACCTCTCCTTCTCGGAGGCGGTCGAGCGCCTGGCCGGCCAGGCCGGCATCACCCTGCGGTACGAGGAGGGCGGCTACACCGCCGGCACCAGCGGCCGCGGCGAGCGCATTCGCCTCGTCGAGGCGCACAAGGCGGCCGCCCTGTTC
The DNA here is from genome assembly GCF_042716505.1 of Streptomyces sp. NPDC058674. Classification (NCBI taxonomy): domain Bacteria; kingdom Bacillati; phylum Actinomycetota; class Actinomycetes; order Kitasatosporales; family Streptomycetaceae; genus Streptomyces; species Streptomyces sp. NPDC058674. Next base: position 21,087 of record NZ_JBHXSC010000033.1, on the reverse strand, counting down.
TACGTCGAGCAGCTGGACTCCCCCGAGGCCGAGATCGGCCGCAAGTTCCTGGCGGAGCGCGGCTTCGACCAGGCCGCGGCCGCGCACTTCAGCGTGGGCTACAGCCCGGCCGGCTGGGACCACCTGACCCGCTTCCTGCGCGGCAAGGGCTTCAGCGACAAGGAGCTGATCACCTCCGGCCTCGCCCAGGACAGCCGCAGCGGCAAGCCCATCGACCGCTTCCGGGGCCGCCTGATGTGGCCCATCCGCGACATCACCGGCGAGGTCGTCGGCTTCGGCGCCCGCAAGCTCCGCGAAGACGACAACGGCCCGAAGTACCTGAACACGCCCGAGACGGCGATCTACAAGAAGTCCCAGGTGCTGTACGGCATCGACCTGGCGAAGAAGGAGATCGCGAAGACCTCCCGTGCCGTCGTGGTCGAGGGCTACACGGACGTCATGGCCTGCCACCTGGCCGGCGTCACCACCGCGATCGCCACCTGCGGCACCGCCTTCGGCGGGGACCACATCAAGATCCTGCGCCGGCTGCTGATGGACAACGCCACCGCCGAGGTGATCTTCACCTTCGACGGCGACGCGGCGGGGCAGAAGGCCGCCCTGCGCGCCTTCGAGGACGATCAGAAGTTCGCCGCCGAGACCTCCATCGCGATCACCCCCGGCGGCATGGACCCCTGCGACCTGCGCCTGGCGCAGGGCGACGCGGCGGTGGCCTCCCTGGTGGACACCCGCACCCCCCTCTTCGAGTTCGCGCTGCGGCACATCGTGGCCCGGCACAACCTGGAGAACCCGGCGGGGCGGGCGGCCGCCCTCGACGAGGCGGCGCCGGTCGTCGCCCACATCAAGAACATCGCGATCCAGCACGAGTCGGCGGTCCAGCTGGCGGGCATGCTCGGCATCCGCGACGAGCAGTTCGTCGTCAAGCGGGTCGCGCAGCTGGCCCGCTGGGCCCGGGAGCGCGGCAACCAGCCGCAGCAGCAAGGCCGCGGCGGGGGCGGGCGCCCCTCCTACGACGCCGCCCCCGCGCCCGCCGAACGGCCGTCCGGCGGGCCCGCGCTGAACCTGCGCAGTCCCGCCCACCGCACCGAGCGCGAGCTGCTGAAGCTGGCCCTCCAGCGTCCCGCCCTGGTCTCCCCCGCCTTCGACGCGTACGGGATGGACGAGTTCACCGCCCCGCCGTACGCGGCCGTCCGCCAGGCCATCCTGGACGCGGGCGGCGCCTCGCTCGGGACGGACGACTACCTGGCCCGGGTCCGCGAGGCCGCCCCGAACGACTCCGTGCGGGCCCTCGTCACGGAGCTCGCGGTCGAGGCGATCCACGCGAAGACGGTCGACGAGATCTACGCCGGCGTCCAGCTGGTGCAGGTGCGGCTGCGCGCCGTGGACCGCCGGGTCCACGAGATCCAGGGCACCCTGGCCCGGCTGGGCCCGCAGGCCCCGCCGGAGCAGCTGGCCGCGGTCCAGGAGGAGCTGTGGGTTCTCCAGCAGTACGGCCGGCGGCTGCGCAACCGCGGCGCCGAGGGCCTGTAGCCCGTACTCCCCTCACGCCCGCACGCTCACGTCACGCCCGCACGCTCACGCCCCGCACGCACGCTCGCGCCCCGCACGCTCACGCCTCCGCGCCGGGACGCCCCCGGCGGCCGAGCCAGTCGCCGCCCGTTATCTCCGTCCCCGACGCGCACAGGTCGCGGGCGAGGAGCGGGGAGGCCAGGTAGACCCAGGCCCGGACCGGGCGCCCCGCGGGGCGCAGCACCTCGCGGGCGATCCGGTCGTAGAGGTTCCCCGGGCGGCCCGGTCCCTCGTACTCCTCCAGCCGGTCCAGGTCGGCGAGCAGTTCCGCGTACCCGCCGGGCGCGGGGGTGATGAGCTCTCCGACGACGGAGGAACCGGCGCGGTGGACGGCGTACGGGTACCCGGGGCCGTCGTAGAGCGCCGCGTCGGGCAGGAGGGCGGGCTCGTGCGAGGCGGTGCGGCCGCGCAGGAACAGGCTGTGGTTGGCCTCCCCCGGGCGAAGGGTGCCGTAGACGAAGAACGGAAGCGGGGCGGCCGGCCCCTGGGGCCGAGCGGCCGATGTCACGGGTGCACTCCTTGGTTGTGGCGACGCGTCGGTCGGGTTGGTTATGCGGCGCGTCGGTCGGGTTGGTTGTGGCGACACGTCGGTCGGGCCGGCTCGTCGGTCGGGCCGGCTGGTTCGCGGGCCGGGCCGGGCGTCCCGACTTCGCCCGCGCGACCCCACCGTACGCACGCCCGCGCCGGTGTGCGTCACCCGGACGGCGCGCCTGCCCCCATTGGCCGCAACGGCCCCTCTGACCTGCACGGACGGGATGCGGGCAGGGGGCGCGGGAGGTCACCTGACGGGACATCAGCAGGCGGTCCCGGGGCGGGCGGGGTTATCTCGGAACCACGGCCCCGTGTCTACAGGAGAGTTCCCATGCGTCGACGTACCGCCCACGCGCTGACCGCCACCGCGCTGACCGCAGCCGCGTTCACCGGCCCGGTCGCCGGTGCGTTCGCCGCCGCGGACCTCGGCATGTCGGGCTTCGCCCCCGGCGACTTCGCCGCCCTGGAGGTGTGGCCCAAGTCCGCGGCCTCCGGCGCGACCGTCACCGTGAACACCACGGCGTGCGGCAGCGGCAGCCACGCCGAGGGCGATGCCAGCACGGTCGGCGGGGGCCGCTTCAAGCTCGTCCCGGGCACCCACAAGGAGGTGGTCGTGGGGCAGTTCCAGGTCGCCCGCGGCACCGAGCCCGGCACGTACGGCATCGGCGCGACCTGCGCGAACGGCAAGTTCGCCACCGGCGACCTGACGGTCACCGAACGCGGTCCGCAGGGTCCCGTCCACACCGGGGTGGGCGGTGGCACGACCGCCACCACCGACCCCGCCACGTTCGCGGCGGGAGCGGCCGTACTGGCCGCGGCCGCCGTCGGCGGTACCTGGCTCCTGCGTCGCCGGGCGAGCGGCACGCGGAGCTGACGGACGCCCACCGCGGCTCCGGCCGCGGTCCGACCGGTACCGTCCCCCCGTCGCCCGTCCCGCGAGGTCCCCCCGTTCGCGGGGCCGGGCGACGGCCAGTCCCTAACCGGAAGCCGAGGGGGTACGCATGGGTGGCGACGTCGGAGGCGCCCCGCGCGGCCCGGCCCGCCAGGCCCCGCACCGGCAGGCCCCGGACCGGCAGCCCTGGCCCGCCACCGCGTCCGTCACGACGGGCGCACCGGCACCGGGCCGCACCGCCCGCGCGCCGGGCCGGGGCCTGGCCCACGCCCGGGGCGGCCGCACCCCCACCGCCCGGCACGGCGGACTCGTCGCCCTCGCCGCCTGCATCGGCATCTGGCTCGTCACCAGCGGTTCCCGCGAGCCGATCGGCCCGCCGCTGCCCTCCCCCACCGAGGCGCTGAGCGCCGCCACTGCGCCGGGGCCCGGCATCGCCCCGCTCCCCGGCTCCCCGCCGCGGCGGGTCCGCATCCCGTCCATCCGGGTCGACGCACCCCTCGTCGGGCTCGGCCTGCAGCTCGGCGGCAGCCTCGAAGTGCCCCCGCCCGCCCGGCGGGACCTGGCCGGGTGGTACCGCGACGGCACCACTCCGGGCGCCACCGGGACCGCCGTGATCGCGGGCCACGTGGACGACGCGGTCGGCCCGGCGGTCTTCTACCACCTGGGCGCGCTGCGCCGGGGAGCCGCCATCGAGGTCCCGCGCGCGGACGGCCGTACGGCGGTGTTCACCGTCCACGCGGTCGAGGTCTACGACGCCAACGCCTTCCCCGACTCCGTCGTGTACGGCCCCTCGCGGCGCGCCGAGCTCCGGGTGATCACCTGCGGGGGCGGCTTCTCGCCGCGGACGGGCTACCGGGGCAACGTCGTCGTCTTCGCCCACCTCACCGGCACGTACTGAACTGCCCTAGCCCCACTGCTCGTAGCCCAGCCTGACCAGCAGCGCGCCGACCACCGTGAGCAGCACCCAGCGGACGAAGGCACTGCCCTTCTTGAGCGCCATGTTCGCGCCGATCATGCCTCCCGCCAGGTTGAACACCGCCATCAGCGCCGCCAGCTGCCACAGCACCCGGCCCTGGTAGGCGAACATGGCGAGCGCCCCGGCGTTCGTGCACACATTGACGATCTTGGCGGTGGCGGAGGCGGAGACCAGGTCGAGGTGGAGCAGCACGGTCAGGGCCAGGACCAGGAAGGTGCCGGTGCCGGGGCCGATGAGGCCGTCGTAGAAGCCGATGCCGAGGCCGGCGAGGCCGATGGCGAGCAGGATTCGCTGCCGGGAGACCGGCGCGGTGGACGGCGCGGCACCGAAGCCCGGCTTGAAGACCACCACGCCGGCGACGACCACGAGGGCCGCCATGATCAGGGGACGCATGGCGTCCTTGTCGATGCCGTCGGCCAGGAGGGCCCCGCCCATCGAGCCGGCGAGCGCCGCCAGTCCGATGCGGACGGCGAGCTTGGTGTTCACCGGGGCCTTGCGCACGTACGTCACCGCGGCGCCCGTGGTGCCCACGATGGCCACCGCCTTGTTGGTGGCGAGCACGGTGGCGGGGTGGGCGTTCGGCAGGCCGAGGAGCAGGGCGGGCAGGAGGAGCAGGCCGCCGCCGCCCACCACCGCGTCGACCCAGCCGGCCGCCGCGGCGGCCACGCACAGCATGATGAACACGGTCATCGATATGTCAGGCACCTGACGACCTTATGGAGCAAGTGGATGCAGAGGCCATCAATCGCCGGAAACTTGCGCGAAGGTTGAGCTTTGCCGGGCGGGCACCCGGGCCATCAGGAACAGCAGCACCAGCACCCCGTACCCGGCGAGCAGGCCGGTCAGGTGGGCGGCCGTGGCGAAGAGGGCGTCGGGCCGGGCCGAGGGACGCACCTGCACGGCCCAGAGCAGGGTCACGACCCCCGCCCCGCCCAGCATCCCGCCCCTGACCCGCACCACCGCATCTCGCATACGGGTCACGCTAAGTGCCCGGACGACGCCGCGGACGCTCCTTAAGGCCGCCTTGAGAAACGCCTCACCGCCCCTTAACCCCGGCGCTGAGGTGGGCGTTCCGCCCGGGTAACAACGGCGATGCGGCGGGGAAACAGCGGCCCCGCACGCTCATGGCATGACCTCGGAGCAGCGTGTGGTGGTGATCGGCGGCGGCCTCGCGGGCCTGCGGCTGGCGCAGCGGATGGGCCGGGGCGCGGCCGTGACGGTGACCGTGCTCGGCGAGGAGTCGCACGTCCCGTACAACCGGGTGCTGCTCGCCGAGATCCTCGCCGGCCGGTACGCACCGGAGGTGGCGGCCCTCCCGGCGCCCGGACCGGCGCTGCGGCGGGGCGTCCGGGCGGTCCGGATCGACCGCGCGGAGCGGGCCGTGCACTGCGACGACGGCAGCGTGGAGCGGTACGACACCCTGGTCCTTGCCACGGGCTCGAACCCGGTCCTGCCGCCGCTGCGCGGCCTGTTCGAGCCGGAGGGCCGGGAACTCCCGGAGGGGGTCCACCCCTTCCGCACCATGGACGACTGCGTGGCCCTGTCGGCGGCCGCGGGGCCGGGTGTCCGGGTGGTGGTGATCGGCGGCGGCCTGCTGGGTGTCTCGGCGGCCCGGGCGCTGGCCGCCCGGGGGGCGCAGGTGGTCCTGGCCCAGCAGTCCGAGCGCCTGATGGAACGGCAGCTGGACGCGGACGCCTCGGCGCTGCTCCACGCGCACCTGACCACCCTCGGCGTGGAGATCCACACGGAGTGCCGGGTCCGCGGCCTGACCACCACCGCATCCCCGGTCCCGGGCCCGCCGCGGGGGCCGCACGACGCCTCCCCCGCGGCGGCCGCAGCGCGGGCCCGCACTTGGGCCCCTGCCGCGGCGGGCGGGACGCGGGGCCGGGCGGGGACCCCCGCCCGGCCGTGGGGGACGAGCGGGGCGGGGACGCGCCGGGTCACCGGGGTCGAGCTCGCCGACGGCTACCGGCTGGAGGCCGACCTCGTCGTCCTGGCCTGCGGCGTACGGCCCCGCACCGGGCTCGCCGTGGCCGCCGGGCTCGACGTCCGCACGGGCGTCGTCGTCGACGACCGGCTGCGCACCAGCGACCCCCGCATCCACGCCATCGGCGACTGCGCCGAGCACGCCGGACGGGTCTACGGCCTGGCGGGGGCCGCCCTGGAGCAGGCCGACGTCCTGGCCGCGGTCCTGCTGGAACCGGCCCCGGACGGCTCCGCCGCCGACCGCTCCGGCACCCCGGCGCTCGCCGGTTCCACCACCGGCACGGCCACCGGAGCCCCGGTCCTCCCCGGCTCCGCCACGACCTCCGCCACCGGCGCCGGGGTCGCGGTCGCGGTCGCCCCGGGCACCGCTCCCACCGGGCCCCGGCCCCCCACCGAAGCGCCCGACCCGCACGGACCCACCGACCCGCCCTGCCCCACCGACGCGGCGCACGGCCCCACAGGCCCCACCGACCCGCACGACCCCACCGACCCGCACGACCCCACCCACCCCACCGGCGCAGGTCCCGGCCGCGGGGCCGCCTACACCGGCACCCGGGCCCTGACCCGCCTCACCCTCGGCGGAGCCGGCCACCGCACCCTCGACCTCGCCGCCTTCGGCGAGACCACCCCGCTCCCCGGCGACGACGTGATCCGCCTCGCGGACGCCACCCGCCGCACCTACCGGCAGGTCGTCGTCCGCGGCGACCGCCTCGTCGGCGGGGTCCTGCTCGGCGAGCTCTCCAGCGTGGGCGCCCTCGCCCGCGGCTGGGAGGGCGGCGAGCCCCTGCACGACCCCGCCGACCTGTTCCGCCTGCTCACCGATGACGGAGGCCACTGACATGACCGAGCCCCTGCCCCACCTCGTGCTCATCGGGCACGGCATGGTCGGCCAGCGCTACCTGGAGGCGCTCGCCGAGCGCGGCGCCACCGCCACCCATCGGATCACCGTGCTCTGCGAGGAGCCCCGGCCCGCCTACGACCGGGTGCACCTCACCTCGTACTTCTCCGGCAGCACCCCCGAGGACCTGTCCATGACGCCCTCCGGCTTCATGGAGCAGCACGGCATCGCCCTGCACCTCGACGACCCCGCCGAGGCGGTCGACCGGGCCGCCCGTACCGTCACGGCCCGCTCCGGCCGCGTCTTCCCGTACGACGTCCTGGTCCTCGCCACCGGCAGCTACCCCTTCGTGCCGCCCGTCCCCGGCAAGGACGCCCCCGGCTGCTTCGTCTACCGCACCATCGAGGACCTCCTCGCGATCGAGGAGTACGCCAAGACCCGCACCCACGGCGCGGTCGTCGGCGGCGGCCTCCTCGGGCTGGAGGCGGCCGGCGCCCTGCAGGGCCTCGGGCTCACCGCCCGCATCGTCGAGTTCGCCCCGCGCCTGATGCCTGTACAGGTCGACGAGGGCGGTGGCGCGGCCCTGCTGCGGACCATCGAGTCCATGGGCCTCACCGTCCACACCGGCGTCGGCACCCAGGAGGTGCTGACCGGTGAGGACGGCAGGGTCAGCGGCATGCTGCTCTCCGACGGCTCCCGCGTCGACACCGAGCTCGTCGTCTTCTCCGCCGGCGTGCGCCCCCGCGACCAGCTGGCCCGCGACGCCGGCCTGGACGTCGGCGAGCGCGGCGGCATCGCGGTCGACGCCCGCTGCCGCACCTCCGACCCGCACGTCTACGCCATCGGCGAGTGCGCCCTCGCGGTGGACGGCCGCGTCTACGGCCTGGTCGCCCCCGGCTACGAGATGGCCGAGACGGCCGCCGACGACCTCCTGGGCCGGGAGAAGCAGTTCACCGGAGCCGACCTCTCCACCAAGCTGAAGCTCCTCGGCGTGGACGTGGCCTCCTTCGGCGACGCGCACGGCGCCACCCCCGACAGCCTCGACGTGGTCTGGTCCGACTCCCGCTCCGGGGTCTACAAGAAGCTGGTGGTCTCCCCCGACGGGGTGCTGCTCGGCGGGGTCCTGGTCGGCGACGCCGACTCGTACGGCCTGCTGCGCCCGCTCACCGGCAGCGTGCCGCCCGTCGCCCCGGAGCAGCTGGTCCTGCCCGCCGGCCTCGGCGCGCCCGTCGCGCTCGGCCCGTCCGCGCTCCCCGACCACGCGGTGATCTGCTCCTGCCACAACGTCACCAAGAAGGCCATCGCGGCCTGTGCCACCGTGCCCGAGGTCAAGAAGTGCACCAAGGCGGGCACCGGCTGCGGAAGCTGCCTCAAGGTGATCGGGCAGCTGCTGCCCCCCGCCGCCGACAAGGGGCTGTGCGGCTGCTTCCCGCACACCCGTACCGAGCTCTACGAGATCGTCCGCACCCGGCGGCTGACCTCGTACGGGCAGCTGCTGGACGGCCACGGGCGCCCCGAGGCGCGCGGCGGCGACGGCTGCGAGGTATGCAAGCCGACCGTCGGGTCCATCATCGCCTCGCTCGCCCCGACGCTCGGAGCGAGCGGCTACGTGCTCGACGGGGAGCAGGCCGCCCTCCAGGACACCAACGACCACTTCCTCGCCAACCTGCAGCGCAACGGCTCGTACTCGGTCGTCCCCCGCATCCCGGGCGGTGAGATCACCCCCGACAAGCTGATCGTGATCGGTGAGGTGGCCCGTGACTTCGGGCTCTACACGAAGATCACCGGCGGCCAGCGGATCGACCTGTTCGGCGCGAGCGTGGACCAGCTGCCGCAGATCTGGGCCCGCCTCGTCGACGCCGGATTCGAGTCCGGCCACGCGTACGGGAAGGCCCTGCGGACGGTGAAGTCCTGTGTCGGGCAGACCTGGTGCCGGTACGGGGTCCAGGACAGCGTCCGGATGGCCATCGACCTGGAGCTGCGCTACCGCGGCCTGCGCGCCCCGCACAAGCTGAAGTCGGCGGTCTCCGGGTGCGCCCGCGAGTGCGCGGAGGCGCAGAGCAAGGACTTCGGGGTGATCGCCACGGCGAGCGGCTGGAACCTGTACGTCGGCGGCAACGGCGGGGCCACCCCGCGCCACGCGGACCTCATCGCGCAGGACCTGTCCGACGCCGAGCTGGTCCGCCTCATCGACCGGTTCCTGATGTTCTACATCCGCACCGCGGACCGGCTGGAGCGGACCTCCACCTGGCTGGAGCGGCTGGAGGGCGGCCTGGACCACCTGCGGGACGTGATCGTGCACGACTCGCTCGGGCTGTGCGCCGAACTGGAGTCCCTGATGGCCGACCACGTCGCGCACTACCGCGACGAGTGGGCCGAGACCCTGTCGGACCCGGAGCGGCTGAGCCGGTTCGTGTCCTTCGTCAACGCACCCGGGGCGCCCGACCCCACCGTGCGGTTCGTCCCCGAACGCGACCAGGTCAAGCCCGACCTGGCCGTCCTGACCCTGCAGCCGCTGGGAGGCACCCGATGACCGTGGAACTGGAGCTGGAGCAGGGATGGCTGGCGGTGTGCGACCTGTCCGCGCTCGTCCCCGGGCGGGGGGTCGCGGCCCTGCTGCCCGACGGGAGCCAGGCCGCGGTGTTCCTCGACCGCGCGGGGCGCCCGTACGCCATCGGCAACCAGGACCCCTTCACCGGTGCGCACGTGCTCTCGCGGGGGCTGGTCGGGCGGGCGGCGGGACGGCCCTTCGTGGCCTCGCCGCTGCTGAAGCAGCGTTTCGACCTGGAGTCGGGGCACTGCCTGGACGACGAGGAGGTGGCGGTCCGGACGTATCCGGTGCGGACCGCCGCGACCTCCTGAGGGCCGGGCTCAGCCCTGGACCGCCGCCGGGTCCATCCACATGATCTCCCAGGTGTGGCCGTCGAGGTCGTCGAAGGCACGGCCGTACATGAAGCCGTGGTCCTGGGCCGGGCGGGGCTCGGTGGCGCCGGCGCCGAGGGCCCCGTCGACGAGCTCGTCGACCTTGGTGCGGCTCTCGGCGCTGAGGCACACCAGCACCTCGGAGGTCCGGGTGGCGTCCGCGATCTCCTTGTGGGTGAAGTCCTTGTAGCGGGCCTCGGTCAGGAACATCGCGACGATCGTGTCGCTGATCACCATGGAGGCGCAGTTCTCGTCGCTGAACTGCGCGTTGAAGGCGTAGCCGAGCTTGCTCCAGAAAGCCTTGGTGGCGTCCAGGTCCTTGACCGGCAGGTTGACGAAGATCATGGTGTCGGACATCTCGGTCCCTCTTCCCTCGGGGTGCGGCCCGCACGGTGCGGCGCGTTCAAGGGGTAGACCAGGGGGCGCCGCAAAACTCATCGCTGCCCGTCAACATTCCTGGAAGTTCCTCCGGACGGGCGACGAGCCACAGGTCAGAGGGGTACGGAGCCACACGTGGGGTCGTCGGGGAGGACGTCCCACGACGGGCCGCCCCTTCGCGGAACCGGTCGCCCGGTGGCCTGAAATCCCTCCGGAGGGGCCGTGGAGGCCGCCTCGAGGAAGGGTGCACGGCTATTGACCCCGAGCCGGTCGCTCCCGCGTCATAAGGAATTGACGTCACGTCAACTCAGTGCTCCTAGGTTCCTCGACGCGTGCGACCCCGCGCCCGACCGGGCCCGGGGCCTTCCTCCCACAGGAGTGACCGTGGAACGTCGTACCTTCCTGCGCGGCGCCGTCATCGGCTCGTCGGCCGCCGCCTTCGGCGGCACCCTCATGCACGGGGCCGCCTACGCGGCTCCCGCCCAGCCCGGCGCCGGCCCGTACGGGGCGCTCGGCGCGGCCGACGCGAACGGCATCCAGCTGCCCGCGGGCTTCACCAGCCGGGTGATCGCCCGGTCGGGCCAGAACGTCGGCTCCACGACGTACAAGTGGCACAGCGCGCCCGACGGCGGCGCCTGCTTCGCGGACGGCTCGGGCTGGATCTACGTGTCGAACTCGGAGATCAACCCGGGCGGCGGCGCGAGCGCGGTGAAGTTCGGCCCGACCGGCACGATCACCGGCGCCTACCGCATCCTCGCGAACACCCGGCAGAACTGCGCGGGCGGCAAGACCCCGTGGAACACCTGGCTGTCCTGTGAGGAGGTCAGCCGCGGCTACGTCTACGAGACGGACCCGTACGGGGTGAACGCGGCCGTCCAGCGGCCCGCGATGGGCCAGTTCAAGCACGAGGCGGCGGCCGCCGACCCGGTCCGCCGGGTCATCTACCTGACGGAGGACGAGAGCGACGGCTGCTTCTACCGGTTCGTCCCGACCACCTGGGGGAACCTCTCGGCCGGCACCCTCCAGGTCCTCAAGGCCTCCACCGCCACCTCCGGCTCCTTCACCTGGGCCAACGTCCCGGACCGGGACGGCTCCCCGACCGCCACCCGCAGCCAGGTGTCGGGCGCGAAGAGGTTCAACGGCGGCGAGGGCTGCCACTACGCCAACGACACCGTGTGGTTCACCACCAAGGGCGACAACAGGGTCTGGCAGCTGAACCTCGCCGCCGGCACCTACGAGCTGGCCTACGACGACTCCCTGGTCCCCGGCGGGGCGGCCCCGCTGACCGGCGTGGACAACGTCACCGGCTCCTCGTACGGCGACCTGTACGTGGCCGAGGACGGCGGGAACATGGAGGTCTGCGTGATCACCCCGGACGACGTCGTCGCCCCGTTCCTGCGGATCACCGGCCAGTCCTCCTCGGAGATCACCGGCCCGGCCTTCTCGCCCGACGGCACCCGGCTGTACTTCAGCAGCCAGCGCGGTACGAGCGGCAGCTCGTCGGCGGGCGTCACGTACGAGGTCACGGGCCCCTTCCGCGTCTAGCCCCGCACCGCGCCGCCCCGGTCCCGCGGGCCGGGGGCGGCGCGGCCGGGCGGGACCGTCCCGGCCGGCACGGCCCGGGCGGGACCGGTCCCGGCCGGCACGGCCCCGGCGGGACCGGTCCCGGAGTTCACGACGCGACGGCTCCGCCCTTGAGCAGGGCGGCGCCCAGCGGGGTCACCGTGTGCAGCACCGCGTTCCCGTGCCGCAGGGTGGTCACCAGCCCCGCCTCCCGCATCACGCAGGCGTGCTGGCTCGCGGAGGCCAGCGAGACCCCGGCCCGGCGGGCCAGCTCGCTGGTGGTCGCACCGTCCCCTATGGCCCGCAGGACCACCGAGCGGGTGTGCCCGACGAGCTTGCCCAGGGTGCGCTGGCGCTGCTCCTCCACGGGCCGGGCCGACTCCCCTCCGGCGGGCGCCGAGGCGAGCTGCGCCGCGGCCGGGTAGACCAGCACCGGGGGCAGCTCCGGGTCGTGCAGCGTCACGGCGGTGCGCCGGCAGAAGAAGGACGGCTGGAGCAGCAGCCCCCGCCCGCGCAGCCGCACGTCGCGGTCGACGGGGTAGTCGCACTCCAGGACCGGGGCCCGCCACCGCAGCATGGGCGGCAGGGAGGCCAGCAGCTCGTCCGCGCCCCCGTCCAGCAGCGCCCGGCCGCGGGCGGCCCGCTCCGCCTCGATCTGGGCCTGGATGTGCGACCAGTAGGGCTCCACGGCCGCGCGGTGGTAGCCGCGCAGCTCGCCCATCAGCCGCGGCAGGTGCTTGGTGCCGCCCTCCATGAACTCCCTCAGCCGCGCGGCCACCACCGAGCCGGCGGTCGTGCCCGCGCCCAGCAGCAGGAGCTCGCGCCGTATCCGCTCGGGGCGTATGCCGCGCAGGGCGTCGAGCCCGACGTCCCACCCGTACTGCCCCTCGACGGGGGTGAGGAAATCGGGGAAATACCCGCGACTCGGTATGAGCATGCCGAGCATGCGTGTTTCACTATTCAACCTGCTCCGGGTTTCCGTCCGCCATTCACCGAAGAGCCGGGCATCGCGCCGGTCCCTTAAGCGGTGAAAGCTGAGAATCGTTTCCCACAACGCATCGGGACGCCCTGCCATCCGTACGCGTGCCAGGTCCACTCCAGTGAAATGGATACGCAGCACCGAACCCCCACCTGTGCAACCGCAATCCCCCCGCCCCATGAGTATGCACGCCGTCACACGTTGTCACCACGCCCTTTCAGCCACAGTTGAAACCCCTTTCGGCGGAGGCGTGACAACCGAAATCCTGTACTCCGCCGGGCACACTCCGATGCGACCGAAACGCTCCGTGAAGGCCGTGGGGGGCTTTGCGGGGCCTGGCGGTCGGTCGCAACGGGAAGCGCCGACGTGCCCGGCAGAATGACAGCGGCGGTGGACGGGTGGGGATCCGTCCACCGCCTGCTGCCGTAAAGATTTGTTGAACAGCGAAAAAAAGATGCGCCCGCCCCGGGGCGTCAGGGAACCCGGGGGCAGGCGCAGTCGGTTGGGCCCTTCTCGGGCCGGGGGGTCAGCGGCTGTCGCTGCCCTTCGATTCGGCGGCCGCTCGACCGGCCTCAAGGCGCGCCACCGGAATCCGGAAGGGCGAGCAGGAGACGTAGTCGAGACCCACCTCGTGGAAGAAGTGGACGGACTCGGGGTCGCCGCCGTGCTCGCCGCAGACGCCGAGCTTGAGGTCGGGGCGGGTGGCCCGGCCGGCCTCGACGGCGCTGCGGACCAGCGCGCCCACGCCCTCCTTGTCGATGGTCTCGAAGGGCGAGACGCCGAAGATGCCCTTCTCCAGGTAGGCCGTGAAGAAGCTGGCCTCCACGTCGTCGCGGGAGAATCCCCACACCGTCTGGGTCAGGTCGTTGGTGCCGAAGGAGAAGAACTGCGCGGCCTCGGCGATCTGGCCCGCGGTGAGCGCGGCGCGCGGCAGCTCGATCATCGTGCCGATGGTCAGCTTGAGGCTGGTGCCGGTGGCGGCCTCGACCTCGGCGATGACCTGGTCGGCCTCGTCGCGGACGATCTCCAGCTCCTGGACGGTGCCCACGAGCGGGACCATGATCTCGGCGCGCGGGTCGCCCTTGGCGTTCTTGCGCTCGGCCGCGGCCTCGGCGATCGCCCGGACCTGCATGGCGAACAGACCGGGGATGACCAGGCCGAGGCGGACACCGCGCAGACCCAGCATCGGGTTCTGCTCGTGCAGCTTGTGCACGGCCTGGAGCAGGCGCAGGTCGTTCTCGTTGGCGTCCTTGCGGGACTCGGCGAGGGCGACGCGCACCGACAGCTCGGTGATGTCGGGCAGGAACTCGTGCAGCGGCGGGTCGAGCAGGCGGACGGTGACGGGCAGGCCGTCCATCGCCTCGAACAGCTCGACGAAGTCCTTCTTCTGGAGCGGCAGCAGGGCACTGAGTGCCGCTTCGCGCTCGCTGTCGGTGTCCGCGAGGATCAGTCGCTCGACCAGTTCGCGGCGCTCGCCGAGGAACATGTGCTCGGTGCGGCACAGGCCGATGCCCTGGGCGCCGAAGCGGCGGGCGCGCAGCGCGTCCTCGGCGTTGTCGGCGTTGGCGCGCACCCGCAGCCGGCGCACGCGGTCCGCGTAGGCCATGATCCGGTGGACGGCGGCGACCAGCTCGTCGGCGTCGTCGGCGCCGGCGTGCATGCGGCCCTCGAAGTACTCGACGACCGGGGAGGGTACGACGGGTACCTCACCGAGGTAGACCTTGCCGGTGGAGCCGTCGATGGAGACGACGTCGCCCTCTTCGATGACCGTGTCGCCGACCGTCATGCGGCGGCGCTTGGTGTCGACGTCGAGCTCCTCGGCGCCGCAGACACAGGTCTTGCCCATGCCGCGGGCGACGACCGCGGCGTGCGAGGTCTTGCCGCCGCGCGAGGTCAGGATGCCCTCGGAGGCGATCATGCCGTCGAGGTCGTCGGGGTTGGTCTCGCGGCGGATCAGGATGACCTTCTCGCCGGAGCGGGACCACTTGACGGCCGTGTAGGAGTCGAAGACGGCCTTGCCGACGGCCGCGCCCGGGGAGGCGGCGATGCCGCGCCCGAGCAGCGTCGTCTTGGCGGCCTCGTCGAAGCGGGGGAACATCAGCTGGGCGAGCTGGGCGCCGTTGACGCGCTGCAGGGCCTCGGCCTCGTCGATCAGGCCCTGGTCCACCAGCTGGGTGGCGATGCGGAAGGCGGCGCCGGCGGTGCGCTTGCCGACACGCGTCTGGAGCATCCACAGCTGGCCGCGCTCGATGGTGAACTCGATGTCGCAGAGATCCTTGTAGTGGGTCTCCAGCGTCTCCATGATCGTCATGAGCTGGTCGTACGAGGCCTTGTCGATGGTCTCGAGGTCGGCGAGCGGCACGGTGTTGCGGATGCCGGCGACGACGTCCTCGCCCTGCGCGTTCTGCAGGTAGTCGCCGTAGACGCCCTGGTGCCCGCTGGCGGGGTCGCGGGTGAAGGCGACGCCGGTGCCCGAGTCCGGGCCGAGGTTGCCGAAGACCATGGAGCAGATGTTGACGGCGGTGCCCAGGTCGCCGGGGATGCGCTCCTGGCGGCGGTAGAGCTTGGCGCGGTCGGTGTTCCAGGAGTTGAAGACCGCTTCGACGGCGAGGTCCATCTGCTCGCGGGCGTCCAGCGGGAACTCGCGGCCGGCTTCCTTCGCCACGATCTTCTTGAAGTGCTTGACCAGCTTCTTCAGGTCGGCGGCGTCGAGGTCGGTGTCGACGGTGACCTTCTTGGCGGCCTTGGCCTCCTCGAGGGCTTCCTCGAAGAGCTCGCCGTCGACGCCGAGGACGGTCTTGCCGAACATCTGGATCAGGCGGCGGTAGGAGTCCCACGCGAACCGCTCGTCCCCGGACTGCGCGGCCAGACCGGCCACGGACTCGTCGGAGAGGCCGATGTTGAGGACCGTGTCCATCATGCCCGGCATCGAGAACTTGGCGCCGGAGCGCACGGAGACCAGCAGCGGGTCGTCCGACTGGCCGAGCTTCTTGCCCATCTTCGCCTCGAGGGCGAGGAGGTGCGCGCTGACCTCGTCGCGCAGCGCGGCCGGGGCCGTGCCGCTCTCGAGGTAGACCTTGCACGCCTCGGTGGTGATGGTGAAGCCGGGGGGGACCGGGAGGCCAAGGTTGGTCATCTCGGCGAGGTTGGCACCCTTGCCGCCGAGAAGGTCCTTGAGGTCGCGGTTGCCCTCGGTGAAGTCGTAGACGAGCTTCTGATCTTTGTTTTCCGACACGGGTCTCGACTCCTCGAGGACTCGGTGGCTGCCCTGACGGCCAGGAACATACCCAGATCGAAGGCTTATGGGTACGTCCACTTGGCGGTCATACGGCTGTAACCACTCGTGCGCCAGGACATCGAAAGTAACTCATCGGTAGCCAAGACCTCCCTAGAGCCTTCACATCCCGAAGGCCGACGTGACCCCTGCGGCCTGTCTCGGCTCGGATGAGCGATCATCGATACCTTTGCGTTCAACTCTTGAACACACAAAGGGTGGCACCCAGTGCCACCCTTTGAAAGTCTTATCCGGAGTTTCTATGCTCATGTGAGCGCAAGGCCACCCATGCGTGGCGTATGTCACGCCGCCGATGGCACGCTTTGCCAGGTCGGTTCAGCCTCCGGACGTGTCCCCTTCGGCTTCCTCACCCACGCCCGCGCAGTCGTAGGGATCGTTCAGCCAGCCCTCGGGCAGGACAACTCGGTTGTTTCCCGACGTCCGGCCGCGCGGGCCGTCCGCGCTCTCGGGCCACGCCTGGTCCAGGTCCAGCTCGCTCAGATGAGCGTCCAGCTCGGCGAGGGAGGAGGTCACCGCCATCTTCTGGCGCATCTCGGAGCCGACCGCGAAGCCCTTCAGGTACCAGGCCACGTGCTTACGGAAGTCGATCACCCCGCGCGCCTCGTCGCCGATCCACTCCCCCAGCAGCTGCGCGTGGCGGTGCATGGCCGCCGCGACCTCGCGCAGCGTGGGCTTGTGGAAGTCCTCGGGGCGCCCCTCGAAGGCCGCGACCAGGTCGTTGAAGAGCCACGGGCGGCCCAGGCAGCCGCGTCCGACGACGACGCCGTCACAGCCGGTCTCGCGGACCATGCGCAGGGCGTCCTCGGCGCACCAGATGTCCCCGTTGCCGAGCACCGGGATCTCCGGCACGTGCTCCTTGAGCCGCGCGATGGCGTCCCAGTCGGCGGTTCCGCCGTAGTGCTGGGCGGTGGTCCGTCCGTGCAGGGCGATGGCGGTGACCCCCTCCTCGACGGCGATCCGGCCGGCGTCGAGGTAGGTGAGGTGGTCGTCGTTGATGCCCTTGCGCATCTTCATGGTCACCGGCAGGCCGCCGGCGCCCGCGACGGCCTCGCGCAGGATCGCGCGCAGGAGGTTCCGCTTGTACGGGAGCGCCGAGCCGCCGCCCTTGCGGGTGACCTTGGGGACCGGGCAGCCGAAGTTGAGGTCGATGTGGTCCGCACGGTCCTCTTCGACGATCATGCGGACCGCCTTGCCGACCGTGACGGGGTCGACCCCGTAGAGCTGGATCGAGCGCGGCTTCTCGCTCGCGTCGAAGTGGATCAGCTGCATGGTCTTCTCGTTGCGCTCGACCAGGGCGCGGGTCGTGATCATCTCGCTCACGAACAGCCCCTTGCCGCCCGAGAACTCCCGGCAGAGGGTGCGGAACGGGGCATTGGTGATGCCGGCCATGGGCGCGAGCACCACGGGCGGCTGCACGGTGTACGGGCCGATCGCGAGCGGCGGAGGAAGCGTGGTCATCCGCCCATTGTCCCGCATGCCGGGGCGGTGGGGCGGACGTACCATCGGCGGCATGATCGAGTCGAGTCCCCGGCAGCGCACGCTCGTCCTGGCGATCTGCTGCATGAGCCTGCTGATCGTCAGCCTCGACAACACCGTGCTCAACGTCGCCCTGCCCTCGATGCGCCGCGATCTGGACGCCTCGGTCGCGGGGCTGCAGTGGAGCATCGACGCGTACACGCTGGTCCTGGCCTCCCTGCTGATGCTCGCGGGCTCCACGGCCGACCGGATCGGGCGCCGCAAGGTGTTCGTCGCGGGGCTCGTCCTCTTCACCCTCGGATCGCTGCTGTGCTCGCTGGCTCCCAGCCTCGACTGGCTCATCGCGTACCGGATGGTGCAGGCGGTCGGCGGCGCGATGCTCAACCCGGTGGCGATGTCGATCATCACCAACACCTTCACCGAGCCCGCCGAGCGGGCCCGGGCCATCGGCGTCTGGGGCGCCGTCGCCGGCGTCTCCATGGCGGCCGGCCCGCTGATCGGCGGCGTACTGGTCGACTCCGTCGGCTGGCGCTCCATCTTCTGGCTCAACCTGCCGATCGGCCTGGCCGCCCTCGTACTGACCCTGCGCCACATCCCCGAGTCCCGGGCAGCCCGCCCGCGCCGTCCGGACCCGGTGGGCCAGGTGCTCGTCATGGCGCTGCTCGGAAGCCTGACGTACGGGATCATCGAGGCGCCGGCCATCGGCTGGCGCTCTCCGCTGATCGTGGGCTGCGCCGTGGTCACCGTCGTGGCGCTGGTGGGGCTGCTGGTCTACGAGCCCCGGCGGGAGGAGCCCCTGATCGACTTCCGGTTCTTCCGGAGCGCGCCCTTCACGGGGGCGACCGTGATCGCGGTCAGCGCCTTCGCCGGACTCGCCGGCTTCCTGTTCCTGAACACCCTGTACCTCCAGGACGTGCGGGGGCTGGACGCGCTGGACGCGGGCCTCTACATGCTGCCGATGGCCGCGCTGACCTTCCTCTTCGCGCCGGTCTCGGGCCGACTGGTCGCGGCCCGCGGGCCGCGGCTCCCGCTGCTGGTGGCGGGGGTGACCATGGGGGCGAGCGGGCTGCTCTTCGCGGTGTTCCAGGCGGAGACCTCGACGCCGCTGCTCTTCATCGGGTACATGCTCTTCGGGCTCGGCTTCGGCATGGTCAACGCGCCGGTGACGAACACGGCGGTGTCCGGGATGCCGCGCTCGCAGGCGGGCGTGGCCGCCGCCATCGCCTCCACCAGCCGGCAGACCGGCAGCACCCTGGGCGTGGCGGTGATCGGCTCGGTCCTGGCCTCCGGAATGGCGGACGGTTCGGACTTCGCCGAGGCGACCGGGCCGGCCTGGTGGATCATCACGGTCTGCGGGCTGGTGGTCCTGGTGGTGGGCGCGGCGACGAGCGGCCCCTGGGCCCGCGCCACGGCGGAGCGCACGGCCCGCACCCTGGATCCCGCGGCGTCGGCGCCGGCCCCGGCGGACGCCCGCCCCTGAGGCCGGACCCCGGTACCGGGGCCATCCCTCCTGGCCGTCGCACGCGACCGCGCGGGTGTCGATCCGGGCCGGCAGGGTGCGCAGCGTCGTCCGGTCGGCCTGGGACAGTCCCGCGGAGAGCCCCTGCTCCACCGCGTCGAGGGCCGCGTTCGTCCTGCGCCGGACGGCGGATCCGGCGGGGGTGAGGGCCACGCCGTGGCGGCGGCGGTCGGCCGGGTCGCGGCGGCGTTCGGCGAGGCCGCACCCTCCAGGTCGTTCGGGCTTCCCACCGTTCCCACCGCTCCAGCCGCCGCGTCACGCTGACGAGTGACAGATATTGAAATCTGTCACTCGTCATGCCATTCTTCTGCCATGACCACGAACGAGACGTCCACCGCCGCCCGCTCCACCCGCCGCCGGCTCGGCTCCACCGGGCCCGCCGTCTTCCCGCTCGGCCTCGGCTGCATGGGCATGTCGGCCCTCTACGGAGAGGCCGACCGCGCCGAGTCCCTCGCCACCGTCCACGCCGCCCTCGACGCCGGGGTCACCCTGCTCGACACCGGGGACTTCTACGGCATGGGGCACAACGAGCTGCTGATCAACGAAGCCCTGCGCACCGCCCCGGCCGCGGCCCGCGAACAGGCGCTGACCAGCGTCAAGTTCGGCGCCCTGCGCACGGTCGAGGGCGGCTTCGCCGGCTATGACGGCCGGCCCGAGGCCGTCAGGAACTTCCTCGCCTATTCGCTCCAGCGGCTCGGCCGGGACCACATCGACATCTACCGGATCGCCCGGGTCGATCCCGACGTGCCGATCGAGGAGACCGTGGGGGCCATCGCCGAGGCCGTCGAGGCCGGGCACGTCCGGCACATCGGGCTCTCCGAGGTCGGCGCCGACACCCTGCGCCGGGCCGCGGCCGTGGCGCCGATATCGGACCTCCAGATCGAGTACTCGCTGATATCCCGCGGGATCGAGCAGGACATCCTGCCGACCGCGCGCGAGCTCGGCGTCGGCATCACGGCGTACGGAGTGCTGTCCCGCGGCCTGATCAGCGGCCACTTCGGCCGCGACCGCATGCTGGCACCGGGAGACTTCCGCGGCATGAGCCCCCGCTTCCAGGGCGGAAACCTCGACCGGAACCTCGACCTGGTCGACGCACTGCGCAAGGTGGCGGAGGGCAGGGGGATGACCGTCGCCCAGACCGCCATCGCCTGGGTGCTCTCGCGCGGCGAGGACATCGTGCCGCTGGTGGGCGCCCGGCGCCGGGACCGGCTCACCGAGGCACTGGGTGCCGTGGACCTCGTGCTGAGCGCCGCCGACCTGGCCGCGATCGAGGAGGCCGTCCCCGAGGGCGCCGCCGCCGGCGAGCGGTACCCGGCCGCGCAGATGGCCCACCTCGACAGCGAACACTGAGGGGACGGTACGGTCCTACCCATGTCTCCCGCTGCTGCCGAGCCCCTGACACCCGAGCGCATCCTCGAAACCACCGAGGAGGTGCTGCGCCGCTTCGGCCCCACCAAGGCGACCGTGGTGGACGTGGCCCGCGCCCTGGGCGTCAGCCACGGCAGCGTGTACCGGCACTTCCCCTCGAAGGCGGCGCTGCGCGAGGCGGTGACCGAGCGCTGGCTCACCAGGAGCGCGGTGATGCTGGAGAAGATCGCCTCGGCTCCGGCGGGGACGGCCCCCTCCAAGCTGGAGGCCTGGCTGGAGGCGCTCTTCGAGGCCAAGCGCCACAAGGCGGGTGACGACCCGGAACTGTTCGCCACCTACACCGTGCTGCTCGCCGAGAACAGCGGGGTGGTGGACACGCACCTGACCGAACTGATCGAGCAGCTGGCCAGGATCATCGCCGAGGGCGTCACGGCCGGCTCGCTCGCCGCCGACGACGTGCCGGCCGCGGCCCGCGCCGTCTTCGACGCCACCGGCCGCTTCCACGATCCGCAGTACGCGGCCGACTGGCTCTCACCGACGATCACCGCGGAGTTCGAGGCGGTCACCGCCCTGGTCGTGCGGGGCCTGCGCGCCTGACCGGGGACCGGTCGGCCTGACGCACACGCGCGAAAGGCCCGTGGCCCGGTGCGCACAGTGCACACCGGGCCACGGGCTTTCTTGCACCCTGCGGACAGGGCCTAGCTGTATTGATCACGAGCGTTGTTGACACTCGGCAGGTCTTGAACATGACGAAGACCTCCGGTGTGGTGGGAGCTGTCTAGGAACTCACCACACGGA
>NZ_JBHXSC010000032.1:0-75494 GCF_042716505.1 Streptomyces sp. NPDC058674 | reverse complement strand
ATCCAGACGAAGGCCGTTTCCGCGTACGGCGGTTACCGAACCGAGTGATCAAGTACGAGGCGCCGTTCGATCTCGGACGTTAAAGATCAAGCTAGGGCTTGTCGTCAAAGTGGCGCCGGTCAGGCCCGCGGCGTCCGGTGCCGTGCATCGCAAGGCGGAGGGGCGCCCGTGTACTGGACGTACTCGGGCGCCCCGACAACGCGGCGAGGTGCGGTGCCGGACGCCGCGGGCCAGGCGGGACTTTGACGACAGGCCCCAGGCCGGCGGACCCGGTGCGCG
The DNA here is from genome assembly GCF_042716505.1 of Streptomyces sp. NPDC058674. Lineage (NCBI taxonomy): Bacteria > Bacillati > Actinomycetota > Actinomycetes > Kitasatosporales > Streptomycetaceae > Streptomyces > Streptomyces sp. NPDC058674. The sequence goes on along the minus strand of NZ_JBHXSC010000032.1, from coordinate 75,215 downwards.
CCCCGGCTGCATGTCACGGGGGAGGAGACCGAACGGCGGGCTCGTCTCCTCCCCAAAAGCGGTCCCGCCGTTCAGACGGGGCTCACGTGGCCGTCGCTTCCGCTTCCTGGACGAAGTCGGTCGCCGGGTCGGGCGGCGTGCCCGGCGGAACCGGCGTCCCGTCGGGCGTCACGAGGACGGGCCGGCCGGGGATGGGCCGGCCGGGGATGGGCTGGGGCCTGTCCGACTGGTACAGGACGGCCATGACGGACAGGAAGGCGGTCAGGCCCGCCGCGAACATGGAGGCGCCGGTGGGCCAGGGCAGCAGCATGCCCATCGCACCGCCCAGGGGGTCGCGATCCAGCAGGGCCGCGAGCGCGTGGAGCGATACGATCCCGATCCCGGTCGCCGTCGCCGCCAACCACACCCCGGTGCGGTCCCGGATCGTCACCAGCACCGCGAGTGTCAGACACACCCCCGCGACACCCAGCAGGAGCCATGTCGCCGAGCTGCCGTCCGCCAGGACGCGCGAGGGGTGGCGGGGCAGGTGCGTGAGTGCGGCGACGAGCAGGGCCCCCGCGACGGGCCACCGCAGCACCCGCCCGGGCACCCGCGGGGACGCGTCCGCGTCGGAGGTCCCGCGGGGCCGCCGGTCGGCACGTTTGCGGAAGGCCCGCGGAGCGGACCGGCCGTCCGGACCCGGCGGGTCCACGGGGGCGGGCACGGGCTCCGGGACCGGGTAGGGCTGCGCCTGAGGCTCGGACCCGACCTGGGGCTCGAACTGCGGGTGCGGCTCGTCCTCGCCGCTCAGCAGCACGGCCAGCGAGACGACGTCCTCGATGGGACGGCTGACGGCGGCGGCGCGCAGGGCCTGGTCCGCGGCGTCCGGGACCTGCCCGGAGTGCCGCAGGAGCTTGACCAGATCCGCGACCTCTTCCACCGACCGGTGGACCACCGCGGTCTGCAGCAGGGTGTGCAGGCAGGCGGCATCGCCGGCGACGCCGACCACTTCACCCACCTCGCCCACCTCGCCCACTTCACCCGCCTCGCGCACGTCACCCGCGTCGCCTCCTTCGGCCACGTCGTCGTGCGCGTCCCCCGGCGGCTCGGACCCCTCAGGTGCGCGGGACGGGGAGGACGAGGTGCGCGCCGCGGGTTCTGGGGCCCTCGTGTCCGCGGCAGCCGTCCGTTCGTCGCCGGCCTCGGGTATGGCGTGGTCACTCATGGAACGCTCCGTCCGGATGCAGCGTTTGCGCGGGCGCGCGCAGACCAGGGGGATGCGACGTACAGCCCGCTAGAGAATCCTTACTCCATGTCACGATGCAGCACGGCGCGGCACTCCACCATGCGGAGCAACCAAACGGGTAAGGCCCGCGCCCCGGCCCCCCGCGTGCAGTCCGCCGACCTCCCGGCCCGCCGGGTGCGACGGTCCCGGTCCGACTTGATGGCGGGGCGCGGCGGGGACGTCGGCCTCCTCGCCCCGGCCGACTCCAACCCCCTCCGGGCCGTGGCCCGGTCCGTGGCCAGGTCAGCCCAGCTGCTTCAGCAGCTGGGCGAACGGCACGGTCGACACGCCGGCTCCCATGTCTACGAGGTCGAGTCGGCCCGCAGGCTCGGAGTTCCATGCGATCTTCCCCGCCCCGTCCATCGGCGAGACGATGACGCCGACGTTTTCGGGCACGTCGCTGTTCACGTAGCGAATCGACAGCACGTGGCGCGGCTTGCGGGTCTTGTTGATGAGGTTGCTGTTGTAGCGCAGTCGGCCGAGGTTGATGCCGATGTCTCCGCAGTCGCCGCAGTCCACCTGCTTGGTCTTCTCGTCCGGTTCCCACGACCAGTGGATGGTTCCGAATGCGTTGTCGACGGAGCCGATGTCCTTCCGCATCATGATCAGGCTGCTGCGTGCCTCAAGGGAGTCGAACGGCGCGTTCCGGGGAAGCTGGACGACCTTCTGCATGACGAGCCGCGTCCCCGGATCGATCCACGTGCCGGGTTCCTGCAGGGCGCCCCAGTAGATGAGGCTGTACGCGGCTGAGCCGGCGTAGAGCTGGCTCTCGCCCCGGCCCTCGCGCCAGTCGATCCCCTTCTCGTGCGGTCTGTACTGCGACGCGCTGCCTCTCACGGTGACCGCGCTGGCGAGCACCCAGAACGAGACGGTGCCGGTGTTCTCCAGGGTGATGGTCACCGGCACGTGCATGATCGGCTTGTCCGGGTCGGGGTCGGCGGACGGGATCCCGAACGCCGCCTGGTAGTTGACCCGGACAACGGCGGTGGCGGGCTGGTAGACCCCTGAGTACGCCAGGTTCACCGTCGCCAGCAGACCGGAGGCGGTCACGCCGACTGCGAAGCGGCGGGGATGGGGGATCCCCCGCCACGGCTTCTCGCGGCCCACCCGCCAGGTGGCCCACAGGGACCAGATCCACAGAGAGAGATAGCTGAGGAAGTACGGGAAGTACTCCTTCTCCTGCAGCCAGAGGACCAGCAGCAGGCTGCAGACGACCAGAGTGATGACCACCCCGACCAAGGACACTGCGCCGGAACGCTTGAAGACCCGCTTGCTCCAGTGGTCGAGAACCGCGGCCGCCGCCACGACCTGGAAGAAGCCGGCCGCGATGAAGATGCACCCCGTGACCCCGCCCGCGAAGGTCAGTGCCCCGAAGACGTCCGGGAGGCCGAGGTCGACCAGGAGGACCGCGGAACCGAGCAGACCCGCCACCATCATCACCAGCGTGGCACGCCGCTGCAGCGGGCGGTCGGGCCAGGTACTGGGGCCTGCCCCGTACCAGGCCACTGCCGGGTCGACAGCCGGGTTCGTCCCCGCGGGGAACCCGGACCGGGCAAGCAGCCGCCCGAGCTCCCGCAGCGACCAGGCCCGTCCGACGGTCGTCCCGTCGACACGAACCTCGCGCAGGCCGCGACCGTCAGGAGGATTGACCAGCGCCCGCTTCGGATGGTTCATGGTGCCAGGCTCTCGGCCGCGACTCGGCGGCGCACCTTCACATGCTCCGGTTGACCGGGCCCGCCGTGAGGGAGGTGACCGGCACGAGGGGTGACGTTCCCGCCGGGCCCCACCTGCGCGGGGCTGCTTTCAGCCGCTGCCGGTGGACGCCCCGCTCAGGGCCGTCGGCCGTGCCGTGCGGTTCCCATCGGCCTCGTGGTGTCACTGTCACCAGACCTCCCTCACTGCGGGCGCGGGGCGCGCCGTGGACGTATCGACGACGCTAGGGCCGGGAGCCGGGGGAGCGACGGCCTCCGTGTTGCCCGTTCTGTGCCGGCGATCCACCAACACCCGGCAACGATTCTCCGTTCCGCGCGGATGAGTCCGGCTGGACAATCACGGTGCATGCCGGGCTCGGGTAGGCACAGGACAGCCCCGGCCAGCCCCGGCCTGCGGTACCGCCCCGCCGTCGTCCCGGGGCGGTACCGCAGACCGGGGAAGTCGGCCGCGGTCCCTTGCGTTTTCGACGGACAGCGGGCAGGAGAGTCGGCATGAGCAACACGAACAGTCTGACCGAGCACGATCACCCCAGCGTGCTCCTGCCCCTCTTGTACGAGTCGGCCGGCCACCTGCTGAGCAGCGCCGGGGCCCTGACCGGCGAGCAGTTGCGCGCCGCCTCCCTGCTGCCCGGCTGGACCCGCGCGCACGTCCTGGTCCACCTCGCCCGCGGCGCGGACTCGCGCGTGCGCCTCCTGACGGCGGCCCGAGGCGGAGCCGACCTGCCCCAGTATCCCGACGAGTCGACCCGAGAGGAGGAGATCCGGCAAGGCGCGCTCCGGGACGCCGACGCCCTTCGGATGGACCTCGAGACCTCACTGAGCGGGCTCCTCCAGGCGATCGGGTCCCACCCGGACGAGGCATGGGACGTTCCGGTGCGATGGCTCGGGGGAGGCCGACGCCCCGTGCGCGGGGTCCTGTGGAGCCTCCTGCGGGAACTGGAGGTGCACCACGTCGATCTGGCGGCCTCCTACACACCCGCCGACTGGCCGGCCGCCTTCACCGACCGGGAACTGCGCGCGACCGTGGCCCGGTTGCGCGAGGACCCCGCCATGCCGCCCGTACGGATCAGCGCGGACGGCGGCACGTCCGACCTCAGCACCAGCGACCGTCCCGGTCCGCTGGTACGCGGGGCGGCGGCCGCGATCCTGGCCTGGCTGACCGGCCGCTCCGACGGAGCCGCCCTGACCGTCGACCCGCCGGGCGCCCTCCTCCCGCGTGTCCCGGCCTGGAGGCGATGAGCGTAGACGGCACCGACCCGCAATCACGGCCGCGGGGTCGTTCGTGCACGCGATATCCGTGCACGATCGATGCGGAGTGCCGCTGCCGCCGTCCGGCCGGATCATGGAGGACGCTAGTACGTGGGTACGCGCGCGTCCGGGGGTCGATCGGTGCGGTGAGGAGCGGGAGCGTGGCCATGGAGCTCGGAGGCGGCAGGACGACGCCGACCGGACCGGGAGGGCCCATGTCGGGCGCCCGCGTACTGGTCGTGGGGGCGACAGGGGTCTTGGGCGGCCTCGCCGCCCGGGAGCTCCGCGACCGCGGGGCCGTGCTGGCACTCGCCGGACGGGATGCCGGAGTGCTCGGTGAACGCGCGGCCGGGCTCGGGGGCCGGCCGCGCCGCCGGATCGACGCGTACGACCTGGACCGCTGCGCCGGGCTGGCGGCGTGGGCACGGGGGGAGCTGGGCGGCCTCGACGGGGTGCTGGTCGCGGTGGGAGTCGCCGCCTTCGGTATGACCCGGGAGATTCCCGACGCGGTCGCGGAGCACCTCGTCACGGTGAACTACCTCTGTCCCGCGGCGGTGCTGCGCGGCGCCGTGGCCGAGGTGGAACCGGGCGGCTTCCTCGCCGCGGTGACGGGCGCGGTGGTGGAGGCGCCGATGCGGTCCATGGCCGACTACGCGGCCGCGAAGAGCGCGCTGGCCTGCTGGCTGGGGGTACTCGCCCGCGAGGTGCGCGGCCCCGGGGGCCGAGGACTGCGCGTACTCGACGTCCGGCCGCCCCATCTGGACACCGGCTTCTCCGACCGGCCGGTCGCGGGGCGGGCGCCGTCGCTCCCGCCGGGAGCGGACCCGGACGAGGCCGCCCGCGAGCTGGTGGACCGGCTCGAAGGCCGCCGGTCAGGGCCGGTGGATCACGGCCCCGTGCGGGGTCCTGACCCGTCCCGCCCTGGATGAACGGAGATGGCCCCGGAGCGTCCGCGCGCCATCAGCGCGCCATCCGCGCGGCGATCGACGAGGCCGGCGACCGCCCCGGACGGCACGCCGTCCGTGACGTCGTCATCTGCCGCTCCGCCGCCTGACCGGCGGCGGAGCGGGCGGGGGGACCCCCGGCGGCGTCAGACGCGGCGCCAGCGGGCCATCGCAAACGAGAACACGCCGAACAGCACCAGGCCGACGGCCACCGCCACCAGCAGCCACGGGCCCGCCGGGGTCTGGGTGAGCGACCGCAGCGTGTCGTCGATGCCCTTCGCCTCACTGGGGTCGAAGCGCACGGCCGCGTACACGACGAATCCGCCGGCCGCGGCGAAGACCGTGCCGCGCGCCACGCCGCCGGTCACACCGAGGACCTCGACGCCCTTGCGCACCGCCTCGGAGACGCCCTGCATCGCGAGGTGCTTGCGGAAGGTCCGCCGGGCCGCCTGTACGGCGATCACGACGCCCGCCACGGCGATCGCCACTCCGACCGCGCCCACCCACCAGGGACCCCCGGGCAGCTCCATCGCCTTCGAGGTCATGTCCCGCGACTGCTGGTCACCGGACTGGCCGCCCGACCCGGTGGCGAACGACAGCACCGAGAACGCGACGACCCCGTAGAACACGGCCCGCCCGGCCGACGCCAGCCGCTTGGAGGTCTTTCCGCCGTCGGGACCCGTGGCGCCGAACACCGCCTCCGAGAGCCGCCACAGCATCATGCACACGAGGCCGATCCCGACGGCCCACACCAGGGCGCTGCCGAAGGGCTTCCCCGCCAGTTCCTGCAAGGCGCCCTGACGGTCGGCCTCCTGGCCGCCCTCGCCGAACGCGATGCGGACGGCCAGGACGCCGACGAGTACGTACAGCACCCCGCGCGCCACCAGCCCGGTACGGGCCGCCACCTTGCGGCCGGTACCGCCGTGGGACGCGGTCCGGACGCCTTCTCTCGCCACTTCACCCCCCATGGCGCTCAGACCTCGCCCCGCCAGGCGCCGGTCTCGGCACCTCGCGTCTCCATGAACAGCTTGAAGCGCTTCAGGTCGCCGGCCACCCGCCGCTGGACCAGGCCGAGCTTGTCCGCGGCGTTCTCCGCGAGACCCTCCGGGAGCCAGTTCATGTGCAGGTCGATCCGCGTGGTCGTCGCGTCGACGGGCTCGAAGGTCACCAGCCCCGCCTGGCGGGCCTCACCGTCCACGGTCGTCCACGCGATCCGCCGGTCGGGCAGCTGCTCGGTGATCCGGGCGTCGAACTCCCGCTCCACGCCGTTCACCTTCGTCACCCAGTGCGTCAGGGCCTCACCGCGCTGCTCGACGCGCTCCACCCCCTCCATGAAGGCCGGGAACTGCTCGAACTGCGTCCACTGGTTGTAGGCCGTCCGCAGGGGGACGTTCACCTCGACGTGCTCTTCGACGTGCGACATCGCGCATCCTTCCCTCGTGGCCGGCACGGTCCGGGCCCCCGCGGGCGGGGGCCCGGACCGCCTGCCGGGTATGTCGAGGGCGCGGGTACCCGGGCCCGGATGCTCCATGCACCACGCACCCGCGCCCGGGCCCCGGCCCGCACCCGCGCCCGGGCCCCGGCCCGCACCCGCGCCCGGGCCCCGGCCCGCACCCGCGCCCGGGCCCCGGCCCGCACCCAGGCCCAGGCCCGTACCCAGGCCCAGGCCCGGCCCAGGCCCCGGCAGCGCTATACGGGGTCCATGCCGCGGTCGTCGAGCCCGCGCTCCTTCTCGCTCTGCTCCTGCAGCCGGCGGGCCTTGTCGCGCAGCCGCTGCCGCTCGTCCGCGTCGGTGGACCGCTCGGCCGCCTCGTTCAGCTCCTGCGCCTTGGCGCGCAACTGCCCGGACCGTCCGCGGGACTCGCCTGCGTCGCTCATGTTCGCTCCTTGCATCCGTGGGGAGAGCGGGGGACATCAGGGAACCAGTACGGCCCTGCGCCCGCATCTCGAACCGTCACGGAGCGTGAGCGTCCGGCTCCGGGTCCGCCCCCGGAGATGCGGTGAGGGTGAAGAGGGCGCCGTCCGGGTCGCGCAGCGCCACCCACCGCTCCGCGGCGTTGCAGGCGACCTCCGAGACGGTACGCCCGCCCAGTGCCACGGCCGCCTCCACCGCCGGGCGGAGCCGGGGCACGCGGAAGTGCACGTGCCAGCGGGGCCGGGTGGAGGGGGTGTACGCGGCGAGCTCGACCGGGCCGCTGTTGAGCCGGGCGACGGGCTCGCCCCCCTGCCGCAGGACCACCTGGTCCTCCTCGTAGGAGACCTCGCAGCAGCCCGCGCGACCGGTGGCCCACTCCAGCACCGCGCCGTAGAACATCGCCGAGTCGAAGGCGTTGCGGGTGCGCAGCTCCAGCCAGGCCGGAGCCGGGCCCCGGCCCACGCGCCAGTCGGAGGACACGGCGCCCTGCCAGATGCCGAAGACGGCGCCGTCCGGGTCGGCGACGAGGGCCGCCCGGCCGCCGGAGGCGAAGGAGACCGGCCCGACCGCGATCGTGCCGGACCGCTCGCGGATGCGGTCCACGGCCACGTCGGCGTCGTCGACGGCGAAGTACGGGGTCCAGGCCACCGCGACGGCCAGGTCGGAGGCGAGCGCGCCGATGCCCGCCACCGGCACTCCGTCGAGCTGGGCGACCGAGAACGCCTCGCCGAGTCGTGCCGGGCGGTACGTCCAACCCGCGACGGCACCGTAGAAACGCTGGGCCGTGCCGAGGTCGCGGGCCATCAGGCTCACCCAGCACGGCGCTCCGAAGACCTCCCTCGTCGAAATCCTCACCGCTCGCTCCGTCCGTTGGGAACCCCACGACCCCACGGCTCATTCTGGTCCCTTTCGGGACGTTCTTCGCGGTCAGTGGGCCATACCGGCGGTCGCCGCCGGGAGACGGGGTGCCGGGGAGCCTTCCGGCGCATCAGCGCGTCGGGGGCTCCCGCAGCTCACCGGGTAAGGCGTGACTCCTGCGCCGCCCGCGCGGTGAAGTAGTCCGCGTCCTTCGGGCGGTCGGCCGGGTGGCTGGGGCGGGGGCCCGGCACCAGGTGCGGTATGTACTTGGAGCAGTGGATGTAGGCCTCTTCGACGGTGAGGCGGACCCACATCTCGGGGGCGCGGCCCGGCGCGATGTCCTGGGGCAGGCCGGGGTGCGCCGAGCGGAGGTCGGCGTCGGGGTGGAGCTGGACGACGCCGTTGACGTGCAGGCCGACGTGGTCGTGCGTGAAGTCGACGAAGAGCATGCCGAGGTGCGGGTTCTCCGTCATGTTGCCGGCGCTGGCGAGCACGCCGTTCCCCCGGAACTCCGGATAGGCGAGGGTGTGTTCGTCCAGGACGTGCACGAAGCCGGGCGGACCTGCCCGGAAACTGGCGTCGCATTCCCCGCGGGAGTCCGCGGTGGCCAGGAAGACCATGCTCTGGCGGCCTATGAACTCCTGCATCTCGGTCGTGAGGCGGGGGTGCACCTGCTGGTCGTAGAACCGTGCGGCGCGGTCGGCGCTGCCCATGTACTGCTGCAGCCGGTGTTCACCTGCTGATCCGAAAGCGGGCGGGGGGAAGGTCACGGGGGCGTACTCCTGGCAGGTTCGGTACGGGTGTGTCTCAGGAAGCGGACAGGACGGGGGTCTCGAAGGGGTCGTGGTGGATGCGGTCGGGCGCAGTGCCGTGCTGCGTGAGCGTCCTGCTCGCGGAGACCACCATCGGAGCCGGCCCGCTGAGATAGACGTCGTGCTGGTACCACGGGCCGTACTCGGCGAGAACCTGCGGCAGCGATCCCCGGATGCCGGGGATGTGCTCGTGGGAGACGGCGCCCCTGATGGACAGCCAGTGGTGCTGCTGTGCCATCCGGAGCATGTCGTCGACCCCGTACAGCTCGGCGCCGGTACGGGCTCCGAGGAACAGGTCGACCTGGTGCCGCCCGCCACGACGGGCCACTTCCTCGACGATCGCGCGGATCGGTGCGAGACCGGTGCCGCCGGCCACACAGAGCAGGTCGCTGTGGACGGCGGCGTCCAGCACCATGTCCCCCATGGGCGCGCCGAGTTGGACCACGTCTCCCACGGCAGAGCGGTGTACGAGCGCGTCGCTGACCGAACCGCCGCTCACCGCGCGCACGTGGAAGGTGAGGGTGCCGTCCGGACGGGGTGCGTTGGCCGGCGAGTAGTAGCGCCACTGCTTGGGCCACCACGGAGTTTCGATGCTGGCGTACTGCCCGGCCGCGTACGGGTACGGCATGTGGGGCCGCACGGTGACCTCGGCGATGCCGTGTCCGCGCAGGACCTTGTGCACCACCGTGGCGGGCCACACCGCGGGCCGCTGCGCCTCGTCCTGCTCGGCAGCGCTGATCATGACGTCGGCGACCACCCCGTACGCCTTGGTCCAGGCCGCGGCGATGTCCGCGGTCCAGGCCGGGCCGGCGTAGCGGGCCAGAGCAGCGAGGAGGCACTCGCCCACGGCGGGGAAGTGCGCGCTGAGGGTGCCGAACTTGCGGTGGTCGCGACCGAGGTGGCCACAGAAGCCGACCAGGCGCTCCGGGTCGTCGACCAGGTCCACGATGCGCAGCAGCGCGCGCAGCAGGCGGCCGCGCTGGGCGTCCATTCCCGGCGGGAACATCGGACGGACCTCGGGGTAGCGGGCGAAGAGGATCGCGTAGAAATAGACCGTCATGTCCGCGGCGAACGGCTCGACGACGGAGACGGAAGCCCGTATGAGGGCGATTTCGTGGGCCGAGAGCGGCGGCTCGGCGGCAACCGGCTCGTCGACGGCGCCGGCCTGGGCGGGAACCGCGTGGGGGCCGGCGCTCTCCGGGCGCGGGTGAGGGCGCGCGTGTGCGGGCGAGTGTGGGGACGGGTGTGTCGGGCGTCCGATCCGGAACTTCAAGAGACCGGCGCTCCTCCCGTCGATATGCGACTCGGCCACGCGCGTCCGACGCCGTGGCACGCGCGGTCACCGCCTCGCCGCGTGCGGTGGGAGGCGTCCTCGCCCGATCTGCCTCGTGGGAGGGTGGCGGTCGTGGCGGCGACGGGGGCAGGCATGAGTCCTCCTGTTGGGGGGCGGGCATCGAAAAGCGGACCAAGCGGTTCCGGAGGCTACCCGATCATGGGTGTGACTCAGAAGTAGCAACGGCCCGCGGCAACCGGCACGGCTGGTTCCGCGTGCTACCGATACCCCGCCCAGGGGATTTCATCTGCCGGATGTTCAGGAGGTCCGGTGGGGGGCGGACGGCCGGGCCCGTGGTCAGGACCGGTTGTCGGTGACGTCCATGGCCGCCTCGTAGGAGAGCTCGTAGTCCGCGCCGCTCTTCACGAAACGCGCGGTCTGGATGCCTGCCCCCACATCCGTGTCGCTCAGCGTCACCGAGCCGATGACATCCCACACGCTGCCCTCCGCCGCCGGCCTCACGGCCAGCGCGAGCGTGCCCGACCCCAGCAGGGGTCTGGTCACCTCGGGCGTGTTGGTCTCACCGGTGCCGGCATCGCCCTGCCAGATCTCTTCCCCGTCCCAGAGGATCTTGACCCTGTCGACGCCCTGGCTCCCGGGCGCCTGCGGCGACGAGCAGAAGAGGAAGGGGATCCTGACCTCGTTGGCGTGCGACATCGTCATCTCCGTGAGGGTGGGTGGACGTCCGTTCTGAGCCCTGCGTACGACGGGTCGGGCCCTGGAGGGGGACCGCCCGTACCCGACCACCCTCACCCGGGCGTCCGCCGTCGGCCACAGCTCGCCGCCAGCCAGGTGAAGGGGGCCCGGAGCGGACGTGGGAGTGGGGGAGTCACGGGTCAGGCCGCTGGGGTGGCGTGGAGGACTGACGTCGTTCCAGCCCGATCCGGACCGCCCCGACCATGACTTTCGCGATGAGTCCCACGAGGATGAGGTCGGCCGCCATCTGGCACGTGGTCAGCACGCGCGCCGTTTGCGAGACGGGCACGATGTCGCCGAAGCCGACGGTGGCGAAGACGGTCACCGTGAAGTACAGGGCGTCGTTCCTGTTGAGCGGTTCGGAGAAGGAGCGCCCTCCGTGCTCCTGCGCGTACAGGAAGTACGTGGCCGCGAACAACAGCAGGAAGAGGGGGACCGCGGTGGTCAGCGCCTCGATGGCGCGCAGCCGCGGGTGCGGCGAACCGATGATGCCGACCGCCTGCAGGGCCAGCAGTCCGCCGATCGCCAGCAGGCCCAGGACGAGCACCGACGCGATGCGCTGGTCGGCATCGCGGTCGAGGGGGAGCGTGTAATAGCCCGTGGTGGCCGCTGCCACCACGACGCCGGAACGTAGGAGCGGCAGCAGCAGGCGCATGTGCTGCGGGTGCACCCGCCGACGGCCACGCTCGCCCCGTTGCGGCGTGCTCATGAAGGCCGCGGTGCCTTCCCGGCGCCACGTGGGTCCTTCCCGGCCGCCGCGTCGGCGTCGTCGAGGAACTCGCGAACGGCGAAGGCGGCCAGGACCGCGGCAACGATCCACAGGACGACCGCGGTCGTCGGATACGACCAGGTGACGAGGACGATCAGGGCGACGGCCAGGATCAGGCCGCCGATCCACCGCTTGTGGCGGTGTACGAAGCGACCCACCGCGCCGAGCCGCAGGCCGGCCGAGCCCGCGGCACCGCGCAGGGACGCGACGGCGCCGGAACACGCCCGCCGGACCGTGGCGGCGGGCCGCGACGGCCCGCTCAGGAAGGCGCCGCAGGCCGTCACCAGGGCGACGGCGGCGACCGCCCGGATGGTGGCCCGCAGGAACCTGACGAGCGCGTCGAAGACGGCGGCAGCCGCGTCCTGCGACACCGCCGCCGGCAGGCGGTCGAGGTAGATGCCGCGGAAGACGGTCAGGCTCACACCGAGAACGAGCATGCCGAAGGCCACGGCCAGCGCCGTCGTCACCAGGACGCGCCGCCGGTGGGCCGCGAGGAGGACTGCTGCGGCGGCGACCAGCACGGTGACCACCGGGAGCCACGTGCCGACGATCTGAAGGACGCGGGTGTACGTCTTGACCTTGGCGAGCTCGTCCGAGGAGAACACGACGAAGTCGCTGTGGACCTCCGGGATGCTCGCGGCGCGGGAGAAACCGGATTTCACCAGCTCGTCCTTGGCGCGTTCCACGAGGGGGCCGACATCGACGGCCACCTGGTCGCCCTTCAGCGTCACGGCGCCGCCGCCCTTGCCCGTGAGCGCCTTGTCCAGGGACCGGTGCCCGATGCGGTTGGCGTCCGTCCACAGCGTTTCGAACGCGGAACTCGCCACGATCCGGTGGACCGTGGCGCTCACCAGCTCCTTGAGGCCGTTCTCGATGGGGCCGCTGAGCTCGCCGATCAGTTTGGCGACGGCGGGAGGGGACCCTTCCTGTGCGGCCGCCGCGGAGAGCTCTCCCACCAGGGCCTTCACGTCGATCTGCTCGAGGATGACCGTCGTGGCCCGGTTGGTCACCGCCGTCTGCACCGCGGGGTCCCCGGCCAGCGGCGCCACGGTGTCGACGTACCGGTCGGTGTCTCCCACGATGCTGTCGGTCCACACCGCGACGACCGACAGCACGGCCAGGAGCGCGGCCAGGATCACCAGGACGGCGGACAGGACCGACCGCCACCGGTGCCGCCGCGGCCTCCCGCCGCCCTCCAGCTCCGCGATGCGGCGCTGCAGATCGGCCAACTCGCTCCCTCGCCCTTGCGGAGGGGGCGTGCCGTGTGTCGGATCCGGCCGGCTGGGCTGGGGTTCCATACGGATCTCCTGCGAGGGCACTCCGCGGGTGGCCGCGGGCGGCGAAACGCCCGCCGCCAGTCCAGCAAAGGCGCTGCTTCCCCATCCCGCGACTGGAGCACCGCCGTACGCCACCCGTTCGGCGGCGCCGCCGTCAGGGCGCCACCGGTGGAATCAGACCGATCGTGCCGGTGGACATGGCCGCGCCCGGCCCCGCCCCGGTCCGCGGGGAGTCAGGGCGGGTCCTGCCCGCCGATGCCCTGGAGGTCGGGCTGCTGCGCGATGGCCCGTCGCGCCGGGTCGGCGAACTGCCGCTCGACGGACTGCTGCAGCAGGGTCATCTGCGCCCGCACCGAAGGGTGTTGCTGCGCCGGGAGGGCGTCGAGCAGGCCTTCGAGCATGGCGCGGAGCCTGCGGCAGACCTGCACGGACGAGCTTCCGTAGTCGCGGATCTCGCAGACGGCGAGCTGGAGGTAGTTGTCCCAGGTGCGCCCCGGGACCACGAGCCGGGCGTCCCCGCGGCCATCGGCCAGGACGTACCGCCCGGGGAGGCGCGCCGTGCCGACCGTGTGGAGGAACCACTCGATGTAGTTGAGCACCTGCACGGCGGTCGTGGGGTCGTTCACCGCCGGGGACAGCGCTCTGACGGCGATGTCGACGAGGATGCGCAGCGCGAAGGCGGGGTCCTGTTCGATGGTGCGCTCGGCCCCCAGGGCGATGAGGTCGGACACCTTCGCCGGATCCGGTTCGGACGTGCCCCCGTGCACCTCGACGAGCACGGTTCCGGGCGGTACGAAGTCCCCGATCAGCCGGGTCACGACGAAGACGCATTCGTGGCGTGCCGCCTCCGCGACCAGACCGGGTACGTCGAAGGCCTGGATGGCGCCGCCCCGTACGGTACGCACGCGCATCACCGGATCGCCGGACGGCCCGGCTCCGTCTCCGTCTCCGCGGGGCGCGGCGCCCCGGATCGCCCTGGCGCCGTCGGTGAGGACGGTCGCACCCAGGCGGGTGACCAACTCGGCGATGGCCACCGGTCGCAGGCTGTGGGTGAAGCGGTTGAGGTAGATGAGCAGGAGCACCAGACTGACGGCCACGGCCGCGCCGGCCAGGGTCACGCCGAGGTCGGGGACCGAATCGGATTCGATGCTGCGCAGCAGGGAGAAGGCGAACGCGAAGGTCCCGGTGAAGGTCGCCAGCACCGCTTTCTGCAGCCGGTCCCGATACCAGAGGCGCATGTACCGGGGGGAGAGGGTGCCCGTGGCCTGCTGCACCACCAGTACGCCGATGGTGACGACGAACCCGAGCAGCGCCACCATCGCGCCCACGATGGCGCTGAGCACGCCGCTCGCCGTCGTGGCGGAGTAGTGCCATCCGCTCGGCGGCCAATCCGTGCGGTCGGCGGCGAGGGCGAGCTCGGCGAGAAGGGCGCCGAGGACCAGTCCCAGCATCGGCACGATCCACAGACTGGCCTTGACGTATTGCCGCAGTCTGAATCTGGCCGCCCAGGACGTCATGACACCCATGCCACGCCCCCTTCGCGGGAGGAGTCAGGTGCTCTCGAAGCACGAGGAAACGGGGCTCCCCCGAAGGAGAGCACCTCCCTCACGGTAGGGCGGTTCCCGGCCCCGCGCAGGGGCAGCACGGCCGGCACCCCGTGCCGCTCTCCCGCCAGGACGGACCGACACGGGCGGCCTAAGCTGGTCGGGTGCCGTCCGGTCCGTCCGGTCCGCCCGATCCGCGGCGTGACGGCGCTGCGCCGGTGGGGACCGGGGCTGAAAGGGGCCCGCGATGGACGACTACCCCCTGATCGAGGACCACGGTCTGATCGGTGATCTCCAGACCGCGGCGCTCGTGACGACCGACGCGACGATCGACTGGTTCTGTTGTCCCCGGTTCGATTCGCCGAGCGTCTTCGGCGCTCTGCTCGACCGGCGCCAAGGCGGCCACTTCACCGTACGGCCGGTGGCGGACACGTACACGACCAAGCAGCTCTACCACCCGGACACGGCTGTTCTGGTGACGCGCTTCATGACGGAGGCCGGGGCGGGGGAGGTCGTCGACTTCATGCCGGTGACCGGGACGACCGCGACGGACCGGCACCGTCTCGTCCGCATGCTGCGCTGTGTCCGCGGCAGCATGACGTTCGAAGGGGAGATCGCTCCGCGCTTCGACTACGGCCGTGCGGCGCACACACTGCACATCGTGGAGCAGGGAGCGGTGTTCACCGCGAAGGACCTGACCCTCGCCGTCCACGCCGTCCGCGAGCCACAGGACGAGCGGCTGTTGGACATCTTCCCGGGCGACAACGACGACCTGCGCTTCTCCCTGAGCCTGCGGGCGGGGCAGCAGCGCGGCCTCGTCATGGAATCCGCCCCGGACGGACCTCCGCACGAGATCCGCTCGGAGGAGTTCGAGCGGCTCTTCGACGAGACGGTCCGCTTCTGGCGTTCCTGGCTGGGGCAGTCCACCTACTCCGGCCGCTGGCGGGAGGCGGTGGAGCGTTCCGCCGTGACGCTGAAGCTCATGACCTACGCGCCGACCGGCGCCCTGGTCGCCGCGCCGACGGCGGGGCTGCCCGAGCAACTGGGGGGAGAGCGCAACTGGGACTACCGGTTCACCTGGATCCGCGACGCTTCGTTCTCCGTGTACGCCCTGCTGGGCCTCGGGTTCAAGGAAGAGGCGTCCGCGTTCATCAACTGGCTGCACGACCGGGTGAAGCAGGAGGCCGGCCGGGGGGACCGATCCGGACCGCTGAACATCATGTACCGGGTCGACGGCTCCGCCGACCTGGTCGAGGAGACCCTGGACCACTGGGAGGGGTACCGCGGCTCCGCCCCGGTCCGCATCGGCAACGGGGCGGCGAGCCAGCTCCAGCTGGACATCTACGGCGAGGCGCTCGACAGCATCTACTTCGCGCACGAGCACGGCATGCACCTCGACCACGGGGGCTGGAAGGCCCTGCACACCCTGGTGGACTGGCTGGTCGACCACTGGGACCAGCCCGGCGAAGGGCTCTGGGAGACCCGCGGCGGCCGGAAGGACTTCACCTACGGGCGCGTGATGTCCTGGGTCGCCTTCGACCGTGCCCTGCGCATCGCCTACGACGACGGCCGTCCCGCGGCCGGCGGGCGCTGGGTGGCCGCGCGGGACGAGATCTACGCGCAGGTGCTCGACCAGGGGTGGGATGCCGGGAAGCGGGCCTTCGTGCAGCACTACGGCGACGACGTGCTCGACTCGGCGCTGCTGCGCATGCCCACGGTCGGCTTCATCACGCCGGACGACCCGATGTGGAAGTCCACCCTGGACGCGATGGAACGCGAGCTGGTGTGCGACAGCCTCGTCTACCGCTACAACCCCGAGGCGTCACCCGACGGGCTGCGCGGCTCCGAGGGCACCTTCTCCCTGTGCACGTTCATGTACGTCGACGCGCTGGCCCGCGCCGGACGCACCGACACGGCCCGGCTGGTCCTGGAGAAGATGCTCACCTACGCCAACCACCTGGGCCTGTACTCCGAGGAAATCGACCTGACGGGCCGACAGTTGGGGAACTTTCCACAGGCTTTCACCCACCTGGCCCTGATCGACGCGGCGATCACCCTGGACTCGATGCTCCAGGGCGCGCGGAGGAACGGACCGTAGGCCGCACCGCCGCACCGCCGCACCGCCGCACCGCCGCACCGCCGCACCGCCGCACCGCGCGTCTCAGCGCGGTGCGGCGGTGGGTGCGGGCCCGAGGAGGACGACGGTGTCACCGTCGTGCGGCACGGCCTCCCGCCTCTCCGTGACGGGGTCCAGCCGGTGGTCGGCCCGCACCACGAAGAGCGTGTCGGACTCCGGCGGCTGCGGGCTCCCGGCCGGCTGCACCACGAACCGGGCTCCCCGCCCGTAGCGCTCCGCCAGGACGTGTCGGACCAGGGAGCGGCCGAAGAGGATGTCGCCGCCGGTGTACGGAGCGACCACGCCGTGGCTGTCGTGCGGCGGCCCCACCCGGTAGACGGGACCCTCGACGCTGTCCTGCATCACGATCGAGGCGAGCGCGTTGAAGTCGTCGTCGTCGGTGGCCAGGAAGACGGCCGTCACCCCCTCCAGCCGCGCCCCGGGGTTGATGGCCGTGGCCAGCAGATCGCCCTGGGCCAGGTCCAGGCCCGCTGCCTTGATCCGGTCCCGCTCCGTGTCGAGCCCCGCCCACATCAGTACGTCGAGGCCGGCGGACCGCAGGGCCCCGCCCAGGTCGACCACCCACGGCTCGCCGCCCACCAGGAGGACGCGTGTGCCCGCCGCCTTGACGACGCCCAGCCGTCCGGCCACCGGCGCCGCTGTCAGCGCGTAGAGGACTACGGTCCCCACGATCACCAGGAAGGTGACCGGGAGGATCTTCGCCGCCCCGGTCACCCCCCGTTCGACCAGGCCGGCGGAGAAGGCGGACGCCGTCGCCGCCGCGACGATGCCGCGCGGGGCCATCCATCCCACGAAGGCGCGCTCACGGCGCGAGAGGTCCGTGCGCGCCGCGGCGCCGAAGGCCACGATCGGGCGGACCATCAGGACGAGAACCGCGATCAGGCCGAGCGCGGGAAGGAGCACCGGCACCAGGGACGCCGGGGTGACGGTGGAGGAGATGGAGATGAACAGCAGGCCGATGATCAGCTGGACCAGGGTCTCGAAGAAGGGCCGGCGCGCGGGCATGTCGAACCCGCGGATGTTGGCCACGGCCAGCCCCACGGCGATCGCGGCGATGAGCCCCGTGTCGTCCCGCACGACGTCGCAGACCGCCGATACGCCGATGACCACGGCGAGTTGCGCCAGCGTCCCCAAGGTCTCGCCGAGTCGAAGGGTGCGCAGGGCGAACCACAGCAGCGCGGTCCCCACCACACCGCCGAGCAACCCGACGCCCATGCTGAGGAGGAACTGCCCGAGCTGGTACCCCCTGCCGATGTCGATCTGGTGCGACGAGGCCACCGCGTGGAAGGTCAGCGCGCCCAGGATGCCGCCGATCGGGTCGATCAGCGTCCCCTCCCAGATCAGGATGCGCCGCACCTTGTCGCTCGGCCGCACGAAGTCGAGCAGCGGCCCCACGACGGTGGGCCCCGAGACGACGAGGATCACGCCGAGCATCGCGGCCACGCGCAGGGGCATGCCGAACATGGCCGGCGACACCGCCGCGACGACGAGGAAGGTGAGCAGCACGCCGTACACGAGCAGCCTGCCCACGACCCCCCGGGTGTGGTGGGCGAGCTTGCGCAGGTCGAGTCCCAGACCGGCGTCGTAGAGGATCACTGCGACGGAGAGCGACACCAGGGCCGAGAAGCCCGGCCCCAGCAGTTGGTCCGGGTGGATGACGTCCGTCATCGCACCGGCGGCGAACCCGACGGGAAGCAGGATGATCAGGGCCGGGACGCGCAGCTTGTTCGCCAGGACCTGCGAGCCGGTCGCGAGCACCACCGTCAGGGCGAGTCCCAGGAGGATCTCGTCGTCGGTCACAGCGGCTTCCTTCCTCCGGGTCTGGGCACGAGGGGGACCTCCAGGACGGGTGCGGACCGGTGATCAGCTGTCGTGTGCCGTGGCGTCACCGGCTGCGCCGCCTCCTCTTCGCAACTCGGAGTCGGTGAGCTCTTCCAGCTCGCCGTGGGTGTCCAGCCAGTAGAGGAGGACGACGGCCGGTACGACGAGCACCAGGGCCACCAGGGTGACGACGGCCAGCCACGTCAGCGTGGCGGGCGCCCCCGCGGCGTCGGCCACGGTCAGCGAGGTGGGGAGCAGGTAGGGCCGCTGGGCCGTCCCCCACGCGAGGACGGCGCAGGCGACGACTGCGACCGCTGTGACGCGCATCCACGTGCCCGGCGTCCGCAGGAGCAGCCAGGCGGTCGCGGCGGCGGACGCTCCGGCCACCACGACGAGGAGCAGCCCCAAGCCGTGGGTGAGCCCGTGCCACACGTAGGGGGAGTCGCCGTGGGTGACGAACCCGGTGCCCACCGCCAGGGCGGTGAGGATGACGAGACTGCCCAGCGCCCGTCGCCTGAAGTAGCCCACCAGATCGGGCGCGCCGAACCGGCGGGCGTCCGCCGTGAGGAACACGGCGCCCAGGAAGGCCGTGGTGGCGACGGCGACCAGCCCGAACACGAGCGAGGTGGGGTTGGTCCAGGCGTCCGCCGAGGCCTCGGTACCGGGCTTCACGCGCCCCGACGCGACGCCGCCGACGGCCGCGCCGAGGAAGAACGGCGTGACGACCGAGGACACGGCGAACACGGCGCCGTACAGCCGTTGGCCGGCGAGTCGCCGGGAGGGCTTGCGGAACGCGAAGCCGGCGCCGCGCAGGACCATCCCCATGGCGGCCAGCGCCAGCGGGAGCCACATCGCGGAGAACACGGTCTGGAACAGGACGGGGAAGCCGGTCCACATGATGACGAGTACGAAGATCAGCCACACGTTGTTGACCTCCCAGACGGGAGCCATCGCGTGGTCGATGAGCCATCGGGGGCGCCGGCCGCGATCCGTCCCTCCGGCCGTCAGGTCCCAGAAGCCCGCTCCGTAGTCCGTGCCGCCCGCGCCGGCGTAAGCGGCCACGGCCAGGAGCAGCACCACGGCGATGAGGTCGGCGGTCACCGGCGCTCACCCCCGGGTCGGCCCGCTCCGTCCGCGGCGGCCGGCACGTCGTCCGCGGGGAGGGCAGCTCGGGGCCCGTAAGGGATGTCGGCCTCGGGTGTGTGGGCCGTACCCGCCGTGGCCTGCTGCTCGTCGGCGAGCCGCCAGCGCGTGCGCATCTTCAGCAGGACGGTGAGGAAGGAGCCGAAGAGGAACACGTACACCACCATCACCACACCGAGCATGATCCACAGGGTGGTGGAGCGGGTCGAGGTCACGGCCTCGGCGACCCGCATGTTCTGGTAGACGATCCACGGCTGGCGTCCCACTTCGGTGGCGATCCAGCCGCACTCGACAGCCACGACGGAGGCGACGCCGGCGCAGGCCGCGCAGCGGTAGAACCACGACGAGGCGGGCAGGCGGCGGTGCCGCAGCCAGACGAACCCGTACCAGAGGGCGAGCAGCACCAGCACGGAACCGAGAAGGACCATGATGTCGAAGGCCCAGTGGGCGATGGTGGCCTGCGCGGCCGTGGGGCGCTGGTCCGCCGGGACGGAGGTCAGTCCCACCACTTCGGTGTCCGGACTGAATCCGGCCAGGACCGAGTCGAGCAAGGGGACCTTGATGCCGCCCGAGACGGTCCCGTCCTCGTGCAGGCGCCCGAAGAGGTACTCCGGCACACGCGTGTCGGTCTTCCAGACGACCTCCATCGCGGCGAACTTCACCGGTTGCTTGTGGAACACCGAGCGGGCGATGGAATCACCGAGGACGAACTGCACCGGAGTGGCGACGGCGGCGATGGTGAACGGAACGGCGAAGCCGAGCCGGTGGTAGCGGTCCCGGCGGCCGCGCAGCCAGCCCACGGCATAGACACCGGCCACCATGAAGCCTGCGGTGAGGATCATCGCCACGACGAAGTGCCAGTACTGCGGCCCGAACATCGGCGTGAAGAGCGCCTTCCAGACGTCCACGTCGACCGGGTTGCCCTCGGAGTCGAGGGAGAAGCCCTGCGGCGTGTTCATCCAGGAGTTGGCCGCCAGGATGCCGAACGCGCCGAGCAGCGCGGCGAACGGCAGCGGCAGCGCGAGCAGGAAGTGCGTCCGGGGCTTCAGCCGCCGCCATCCGTACAGGTAGATGGCGATGAGTACGGCCTCGAGGAAGAACGCCCAGGCCTCGACGCCGAATCCGATGCCGAAGACATCACCCCACCTCCCCATCAGGCCGGGCCAGAGCAGACCGAACTCGAACGAGAGCACCGTGCCCGTCACGATGCCCAGCGCGAACTGCACCGCCATGACGGCCGACCACCGGCGCGCCAGGAGCAGTGCCGTGGCGTCCTTGCGGCGCAGCCCGCGGTAGTGCATGACCAGGGTGATGAAGGGGAAGGCCACGCCCAGCGGTACCAGGATGATGTGGGAGGCCAGTGTGAAGGCCATGAGTTCCCGGGCCGGCAGGAGCTGGGCCGGGGCGTCCGCCAGCAGGTGGAGCGAGGGGGGCATGCGTGCCTTCGCCGTTCGTGGAGGTGACGGGCCGGGAGGGCTTCATCCGCCGGTGGCGAAGCCCGGGAAGAGGGTCATGCCGCCGTCGACGTACAGGGTGGTGCCCACCACGTAGTCCATGAGGTCGGAGGCGAGTGCGACGACGGCGTGGGCGATGTCCTCGGGGTCGCCGATCCGGTCGTACGGGATCAGCTTCAGCAGGTCCTCCCGCGCTTCGGGCGTCTCCCAGGCCGCCCGGTTGATCGGGGTCTTGATCGCTCCCGGGGCGACCGCGTTCACCCGGATCTTCTCCGGCGCGAGCTCCTGGGCCAGGGTCTGCATCATCATCTGCACACCCCCCTTGGAGGACGCGTAGTTCACGTGGCCCGACCAGGGGATGAGCTGGTGCACCGAGCTCATGCAGATGATCTTTCCGGCGGAGCGGGACACCTCGGGAACCACGCCCCGGCGCCGGAACTCCTTGGTCGCCTCCCGTGCGCACAGGAACTGACCGGTGAGGTTGACGTCGATGACCTTCTGCCACTGGGCGAGGGACATCTCCGTGAACCGGGCGTCGCGCTGCAGTCCCGCGTTGGCGACCAGGATGTCGATGGTCCCGAACTCCTCGACCATCCGGGCCGTCATGGCGACGACCTGGTCCTCCCGGGACACGTCGGCCTCGTACGCCGCGGAACGCACCCCGAAGGAGGCGATCTCCGCGGCCACCTCCTCGGCCGCCCCGCGATCCGCGACGTAGTTCACGACCACGTCGGCGCCGGCCCGGCCCAAGCCGATGGCCGTGGCCTTGCCGATGCCCGAATTGGCGCCGGTCACCAGAGCCTTCTGGCCGTGCAGCAAACGAGCCGGGATCACCCCCTGCGGTGCTCCCGTGGTGGAATCCATACCGTCCTGCCTCCTCGCGCCGCGCGGCTGCCCCGTGCCCGGTGGCCGGTCGGCCGGGCACAGTCACGCAACCACCGGATACGGCGGTCGGCACACCTTGGGCCCGGCCACTGGGCCGCCTGGCCGATCAGCTTCCTCCCAATGGACCTCCCGTCTGACCCCCGGTGGCCACCGCCCGCACGTCGGCCGAACGATCGGCTCCTTCGCACCGCCCCCCGCGGCCCGCTCACACGTTAGGAAGTCGTCAAGATTTCTGGTGGGGACGTCCGCCTGAAACCCCCGCCGCGGTCCCTCCGGTACGAGCCCTGGAACCCGGCAGGGACGGGCCCGTGCGAGTTCCGCCCTCCCCGCGTGGGCGGTCAGAGCCGACTGCGGCCCCGCGGGTGCCGGGTGATGGGCTGGGCAGACGGGGGCAGGGGCAGCCCCATACTCGGTGATCGTCACGGGCGTGCGCCGGCGGCCGCTGTGCTGGTGCGCCGGGCAGGCCGGGAAAGGTTGATGGGGGACATGAAGGAAGCGAGTGAGCCGGTGATGCCGGAGGTGGTGGACAGTCCCGCCCTGCGGGCGCAGCCCACGGGCAAGGTGGCGCAGTGGATGCTGCGGCACCGCGTGCAGCCGGTGGGGCCGGCGGCGGGTGAGGGACACACCGAGCCGCACGCGTGGTGGAAGGTGATGTGCCTGACCGGCGTCGACTACTTCTCCAGCCTGGCCTACGTACCCGCGATCGCCGCCCTCGCCGCCGGGGCGGTCTCCCCCCTGGCGACGCTGCTGATCGTGGCGCTGACCCTGCTGGGAATGCTGCCGATGTACCGGCGGGTGGCGAAGGAGAGCCCGCACGGGGCCGGCTCGGTGGCGATGCTGGAGGACCTGCTGCCCTTCTGGTGGGGCAAGCTGTTCGTGCTGGTCCTGCTCGGCTTCGTCGCCACCTCCTGGATCATCACCATCACCTTGTCCACGGCGGACGCCTCCGTCCACGTGGTGGAGAACCCCTTCTTCCCCGAAGTGCTCCACGGCCACGAGGTCGCCCTGACGGTGGCGCTGCTGCTGGTCCTGGGCGGGGTGTTCCTGCTCGGGTTCAGCGAAGCCGTCAGTGTGGCCATCCCCCTGGTCGGGGTCTTCCTCGCCCTGAACGCGGTCGTCATCGGGGTGGGCCTGGTCCACGTGTTCACCACCCCGGGCGCCTGGTCGGCGTGGACGGACGCCCTGCTCGGCGGCGGAGGCGGCTTCGGCGACCTCATGGGCCCGGCACTCCTGGCGTTCCCGCTGCTGGTGCTGGGCCTGTCCGGCTTCGAGACCGGCGTGAGCATGATGCCGCTCATCGCCGCCGACGGAGCGGACCCGGAGCAGCGCCTGCGCTCGCGCATCCGCAACGCCCGCCGCCTGCTGACCACCGCAGCCCTCGTGATGAGCGTCTACCTGCTGTCGGCGAGTTTCGTGACCACCCTCCTCATCCCGCATGAGGAGTTCGAACCGGGCGGGGCCGCGAACGGCCGCGCGCTGGCATACCTGGCCCACGAGCACGTCGGCGAGGCGTTCGGCACCGTCTACGACATCTCCACCATCCTCATCCTCTGGTTCGCGGGCGCCTCCGCGATGGCCGGGCTGGTCAACATCGTGCCGCGCTACCTGCCCGACTACGGCATGGCCCCCGAGTGGGGGCGCGCCGTCCGCCCCGTGGTGATCGTCTACACCGCCCTGTGCATCCTCATCACGATCGCGTTCAACGCCGACGTCGACGAGCAGGCCGGCGCCTACGCCACCGGCATCCTGGCCATGATGGTCTCCGGCGCCTTCGCCGTGACCGTTTCCGTCGCACGCCATCGCCGGCGCATACCCACCGTCGGCTTCGCCCTGCTCACCGCGGTCCTGCTCTACGCCCTGGTCGCGAACATCATCGACAAGCCCGACGGCATCCTCATCTCCGCCTTCTTCATCGCCGGGATCATCGTCGTGTCGCTGGTCTCCCGCGTCTCACGCACCACCGAGCTGCGCGCCGACCGGATCCTCTTCGACGAGGACGCCCGCCGGTTCATCGACGACACCCTCGCCCACGACGGCGCCATCAACATCATCGCCAACCGCCGCCAGGCCGGAGACGTCGACGAGTACAGCGCCAAGGAACGGGAACAGCGCGGCGTCAACCCGGTACCCGGCCAGGCCGACGTGCTGTTCCTGGAGATCGACGTGGTCGACCCCTCCGACTTCAGCGACACCCTCACCGTCCACGGCGTCGAGGTCGACGGCCACCGCATCCTGCGCGCCGACGCCCCGGCGGCACCGAACGCCATCGCCGCGATCCTGCTGGCCCTGCGCAACGCCACCGGGGTCCAACCGCACTGCTACTTCGCCTGGGCCGAGGGCAGTCCGCTGGTCCACATGGTCCGCTACTTCCTCCTGGGCCGCGGCGACACCGCACCGGTCACCCGCGAGATCATCCGCAGCCATGAACCCGACCCCGAGCGCCGCCCCGGCATCCACGTCGGGGGGTGACCCCGCTCGCTCGCGCGGTCACCCCCGGACGGTCGGGGGCTTCGTCCCGGCTCGGGCACGGCCGCCGTCCAGGTCCGGGCCCGTGGATGCGGCCCCGGCGGGTCTCAGGAGTACTGCTGCCCTGTGGGTCGCAGGATTTCGTACTCGACTTCCCCGTGCTCGGAGCCTTCGATCGCCTCCGGCCAGTCCCCGGTGAAGCTGCGGAGGAACGACAGGCCCGCCTTCTCCATCACGCGTCGGGATCCCGTGTTGACCGCCATGGTGTTCGCGGTCACCCGTTCCACCCCGAGATCGGTGAAGCCCTCAGGGCGCGTGATCCCTCGGTGGCGTAACCGCTGCCCCAGGAAGCCTTGTTCAGCCGGTAGCCGAGCTCCGCCACGGCGGGGTCGTGTTCGTCCAAGGGGCGCAGTTCGAACCAGCCCAGGAAGACACCGGTGTCCTTCTCCTCCGCGGCCCAGTAGCCGCGGGTCCCGAAGCAGGGGTGGTCGTGGAGGAGCTGGGGCAGGGTCTGTGCCCGGATCGCCTCGCGGCTCGTGGGGCGGCCGCCGTTGATGAAGCGCATGACTTCGGGGTCGTTGTGCAGTTCGAGCAGGTGGTCGACATCGGCCTCGGTGAACGCGCGCAGCACGATCCGGTCAGTCGTCAGGAAGACGTTCATGCTGCGATCTTCACCATCGGAAGCCGGTCCCACCACTGGATATCCGGGGCCCGAGGTGACGCAGGGCGTGCGGGGGAGGGCGTGGCAGTCGCTCCGGGGCGTGGCCGCGGGCCCGGCGCGCGCCGGCGGTCAGCATTGGCTCAGCTCGGACCGCTCCTCGCCGCCGGGCATGCGGGACGGCTCCAGTACGGCGGTGACTTCCACGTCGACGGTGGTGACGGCGAGACCCAGAACATGTTCGGCGGTGTGCAGGACGGCTTGGCGCACTGCTTCGGCGCGTTCCCGCAGGGGCCCGTCGAGCTTGGCCGCGACCGTGATGGCGACGGCATGGACGGCGCGGTTGCCGTTCGAGGGGGTCAGGCGGCAGCTGGCGGTGCGGGCGCCGGGGACGGTGTCGGCGGCCCCGCGCAGTATCTTCGCCGCGGTGCTCTGCGGGATGCGGGGGTTGTGCGGGGGGCCGGCATGCCGCAGCCGGGCGCCCAGCCGCACCTCGGCGCGGACCGCGCCGATGACCCGGTTGGCGACGCCGTGGCCGTCCGGTCCCTCCTGCGCACGCAGGGCGCGGGCGGCCCGGTCCAGGGCTGTCAGCCCCTCGATCGCCTCGCGGCAGCTGGGACAGCGGCTGGTGTGCGGATCGGTCGTGCCGCCGGGGGTGCGGGCCTGCTCCCAGGCGTGGCCGAGGGGGCGTCCGCAGGGCAGGAACTCCGCGCCCGCAAGCACGTCGGCCCGTCCGCGCAGGGGTGTTTCGGCGCTCGTGGTGCACACGCCGTCGGGCTGGTCGCCGGAGGCAGGGTGCAGGTCTTCTAGCGCCATGGGCGCATCGCCTCCATCAGTGTGCGTCGTGCGCGGAAGAGTCTGCCGCGTACCGCGTGTTCGCTGCTGCCCATGACGTGGGCGATCTCGTCGTAGTGCAGGCCGTGCAGCTCACGCAGGACCCAGCAGGCGCGAAGCTCGGGGCGCAGTTCGAGGAGCGCCCGGATCAGGGCGGCCGTGGCCGCGTCCGCCTCGGCCACTCGGGGTGGTGAGCTTCCCGCGTCCGCGGCAGCGGGTTCCGATACGGAGTCCAGTGGGACCGGGTGGGGCGCGCTGCGCAGAATGTTGAGGCAGCGGTTCGTCGTGATGCGGTACATCCACGTGCCGAACGAGGCGCCGTGGTGGAACGTCGGCAGCTGCCGCCAAGCGCTGAGGAAGGCTTCCTGAACCGCGTCCTCCGCGTCCGCACGGTTGCCGAGGAGATGCTGCGCGAGGCCGAGCAGGCGGCTGCTGTGCCGGCGGACCAGGATGGCGAAGGCCTCCTCGTCGCCCTTGCAGGCCCATATCGCCAGCAGGCCGTCCTCCAGACCGTCGGAAGCGTCCGGATCGGCCGCCGCGCGGACGGGCGACGCCGCGTCCGGCCGCAGGGGGAGGCCCGCGCCGGGCGGGGGAGGGGGACTGGTTCGGTTGCGCATCCGGCCGCTCGCTTCCTGCCGCAGAATCGCGGCCCGCGTATGCCTTCCTCGATGGTACGGCCGTGAGCGGAGTGACGAATGTCCGTGCGCTGTGTCTAAGGGATGAGGGCGCCGCACCGGCGCGCCCGGATCGACATCATGATCGACATCATGGGGAGGTCCTCATGTCGGACATCATCGAGCCCGCCGCGGGCGGGAGGGCGTCACGCCCTGCGGGCAAGGCCCTCACGGGCCAGGTCGGCGCCGACGCGGCGCCGGAGACGCGGGGCCGGACGTCCATCGCCGACAGCGTGGTGGAGAAGATCGCAGGAATGGCGACGCGAGAGGTGCCGGGCATCCACAGCCTCGGCTCCGGCATGGCCCGCACGCTCGGATCGGTCGCGGACAAGGTACCCGGCGGGCGTCCCAGCGTGTCCCGCGGCGTGAAGGTCGAGGTGGGCGAGCGGCAGGCCGCCGTCGATCTCGACGTCGTCGTGGAGTACGGCGTGGCCATCGTGGACATCGCCGCCGACGTCCGTACCAGCGTCATCACGGCTGTGGAACGCATGACCGGCCTCGAAGTCGTCGAAGTGAACATCGCCGTCGACGACGTCCACCTGCCCGACGAGGAGGACGACGTGGAAACCGAGGGCCGCGTGCAGTGACCGCTCGGCCCGGCACTCCAGCGGGCCGAAAAGGACGACCGACGTGAAATTCAGGTGAGTGAGATGAGCGCAGCAACCGTGGGCCTGCTTGCCGGCATGGCCTTGGGCTTCGCCGCATTCTTCGGCGGCTTCTGGGCGTTCCTGCTCGTGGCGTTCCTGGGCCTGCTGGGCCTGGTCATCGGCCGCATGGTGCAGGGAGACCTCGAACTGTCCGACTTCACCCGTTCCCGGGACCGGCAGTGACCTCGCAACCCGCTGCTGCCCAGCCGGGCGCACCAGCCGACGACGCCCGGGCAGGGGTCCTGCCTGCGGCCGACCGCGGAGCCACGGTGATCCCGGAAAGGGTGGTGGCCCGCATCGCGGCACGCGCCGCGAAGGAGGCCCTGGCCAAGCACACCGACACCTCGGCCGCGCACGTGAAACTGGCCGCTCCGCACGCGTCGGCGACAGTCGGCAGCGGCTCGGCCCGGCTGGAGTTGACGGTGGACCTGCCCTATCCGACCGACCTCGCCACCGCCTCCCGACAGGTGCAGAACTACGTCAGCGAACGAGTGGCCCACCTGACCGGGATGCGCGTCACCGAGGTCACCCTCGCCATCGAGCACCTGGTGCCCGCCGACGGTCTGGAACGCGGGCGCGTGCAGTGAACCGGACCGCATTCCCCCACCGGGAAGGAGAGCCGGCATGGAACGCGACCAGAATCAGACGGCCGGGACGGAGCAGCCCCCCGCACACGACGAGGCCGCTCCCCGCACGGAAGAGCGCACCGAGGAGCACACGCAAGAGCGCCCGGCCGGACAGACTTCGCCGGGAAGCCGGCCGACTCCCCGCCCGTGGTCCGCGCGCCGGATACCCGCCGCCCTCACCGCCCTCCTCATCGGCGCCGCGGCAGGCACGCTCCTGTTCGACGTCGTCAGGGTCCGCGCCGGCGAGAGCGCCGCGACGTGGCGCACGCGCCTGGCCGACGAACTGGCCTCTCGACCACTGGACGACACCTGGATGAAAGTGGGCGCCGCCGTCACGGCCGTGCTCGGCCTCTGGCTGATCATCCTGGCACTCACCCCGGGCTTGCGTCGCAAGCTGCCCCTGAAGACTCCCGACGGGCGGCTGCACGCCGTACTGGACCGCGACGCCGCGGAACTCCTGCTGCGCGATGCGGCCATGCGCGTTCCCGGCGTGTCTGCCGCGAGGGTCCAGGTCCTCCACAACCGCGTCACGGCGCGCACGGACGTGCGTTTCCGGGCCCCGGCCGACGTCAAGGCAGACCTCCTGGCCGCCCTGCGGGAGGAGATCCACCGGATCGACCCCGCCCGTACGCCCGGCCTCACCGTCCGGGTGCGCCCCCGCCGCAAGTAGCCGCATCCGGGAACGCCCCGCTGGCGGGCGAACGACAGGGATGGGACCCATGAAGAGGAAATCAGCAGTCAACCGAGTTCTGCTGGCCTTGGCGGGCATCGTCCTGCTCGGCGCCGGCCTCCTGGTCCTGGCAGGCGGCTTCGACGTGTACCGAAGCCGCCGCATGACGCCGCCGGACGGATGGCCCCTGACCGGTCCCGGGGCGGTCCTGCTCGACGACGCAGGCCGCGTGCGCTGGGTGGACGAAGGATGGTGGTGGCCCGCGGTCATCGCCTTCCTGGCCCTCGTCGTCCTGCTCGCCCTGTGGTGGCTGCTGGCGCAGCTGCGCCGTACGCATCCCGGCACCCTGCCCGTCGGAGGGGACCCCGCGGTCGACGGCGCCGAGCTGCGCGA
Organism: Streptomyces sp. NPDC058674; assembly: GCF_042716505.1. Lineage (NCBI taxonomy): Bacteria > Bacillati > Actinomycetota > Actinomycetes > Kitasatosporales > Streptomycetaceae > Streptomyces > Streptomyces sp. NPDC058674. The sequence continues at coordinate 46,435 of NZ_JBHXSC010000032.1, read as the reverse complement.
GCGTGCCCTCAGCGACGCTCTGGCAGCCGACGCCCGGAACCTGCCCGGTGTTCACGGGGCCAACGCGCGGCTGACTGGTTCGTCCCGCCGCCCCGAAGCCCACCTCGACCTCACCCTCGCCCCCGATACCGCGCCGGGCCCCGTACTGCGGGCGCTGAGCGACGGACCGCTGGAACGGGCCCGTCAGTCCACCGGCCGTACCCTCCCCGCCAGGGCGCGGCTGCGGGTGTCCCCCCACAAGGCCCATCGCGCCGCATGAGCGCACCGGCCCCCCCGGCTCGCGGTGGCTCGGGGGGTAGCGATGCCCCTTTTGGTACGAAAATGCGCTTAGGTGGTGTGTCTGGGGGGTAGGGGTCGGACAGCTCATCCATGGACCGCGCCACGCAGTGGTGTGGGAGGTGACGGAGATGGCGGCTGGCAAGAAGGTCAAGAACGCAACCCACAAGGCCAAGGGCAAGCTGAAGGAGACCACCGGTCAGGCTGTCGGCAACGAGAGCCTGGAGGCGAAGGGAGCCCGCGAGCAGATGGCGGGCGATGCGAAGCAGACCATGCAGAAGGCCAAGGACACGCTGAAGCATTGACCCACGCCCCGGAGTCCGTTGCCGGGATGTCCGGAAGGCCGTGGAGAAGGGCCGACGTCTCATCGTCGGCCCTTCTCCACGGCCTTCCGTCCGCGGGGCGTCGTCCGCGGGCTAGCGGCGCCGTCTGCGCGGGCGGCTCGCTTCTGCCTCCTCGGCCTCGTCGTCCTCCTCGTCCTCCTCGTCCTCGTCTAGCGGGGCGTCCTCCTCGGCGTCTTCGTCCTCGTCCTCGTCCTCGTCTTCATACTCGTCCTCGTACTCCTCCTCGTCCCCGCCGTCGGTGTCTTCGCCGTCCCCGGCGGCTTCCTCGTCCGCCTCCTCAGGCTGCCCGCCCTCGGCTCCGTCGTCTTCGTACTTGCCTTCGTCCTGGTCCTCGTCCTCGTCCTCGTATTCGCCTTCTTCCCCGTCCGTCTCCGCGTCTTCCGCTTCTCCTTCTTCCTCCATGGCCTCTTCGTGGGTGCGGACCACCTCGCCGTCGCGGATCTCGCCGCGCCAGCCTTCCGCCTCGTCGGTGGTGAGGGAGACGTGCCGAAGGAAGTGCTTGAGGTCCAGGCGCAGACGCCGCCCCTGGGCGCGCCACAGATTGCCGGTCTTCTCGAAGAGCCCGGAGGGGTAGTACTCGATCACTGCGACGATGCGGGTCAGTGTCGGCGTGAGCTCGTGGAAGCTGATGCAGCCGCGCGTGGTGCCCTTGGCGCCTTCGGAGGTCCAGACGATCCGCTCGTCCGGCACCTGCTCCTGCACGGTTGCCTTCCAGCCGCGCGTCGACGGTCCGACCTTGACCTTCCAGTCGCTGGTGGTGTCGTCGTTGCGCGAGACGTCGCGCACGCCCTTGGCGAAGCCGCTGAAGTCCTCGTACTGCGTCCAGTGGTCGTACACGGTGCGCAGCGGCAGTCCGACGTCGAGGAACTCGACGATGTTGATGACTTTGCCGCCGCTCTTGCGGCCCTTCTTGCCCTTGCCGAACATCTGGGAGGCGGCCCCGGTCACCTTGTCCTTGAGTCCGCTCAGGCCCTGGCCCATCATCGCCTTCAGGGGCGAGTCGCCCTGCATCATCCGCCCGCCGATACCGGCGACATCGGACAGTTTTCCGTTGCCTTCCGCGACGTCCTGGAGCTGGCCCGTCACATCCCCGAGCTTTTCCGTCGCCTTGTCCGCGAGCTGCCCCGCCTGGGCTCCCAAGAACGAGGTCAGCTCTTCGAGCAGTTGGTCAAGGCCGGACTTGGGCTCTTGTGCGCTGGTGCGGTCCGACAGTGTCATGACCTACCTCCGCGTGGACGGCTTGCGGCCCGACGTCTTCTTCGCCGCGGTCTTCTTGGCTGCCGTTTTGCGCGCCGGAGTGCGCGCTGCGGTCTTCTTCGCGGCCGCCTTGCCGGCCGGGGGGCGCGTAGCCGTCTTCTTGGCGGCCTCCTTGCGCGCGGGACCGCTTGTCGCGGTCTTCTTCGCCGGTGCCTGCTTCGCCGTCTTCTTGGCGGCGGTCTTGGACGGCGTGGTCTTCTTCGCGGCCGCTGTCCGGGACGGAGTCTTCGCCGCCGGCGCCTTCTTGGCGGGCGGCTTTGCCGGAGCCCTCCCTGCGGGCGCCTTCTTGGCCGCTGCCTTCCTGGCCGGAGGCGGCTGCTCCGAGGAAGCTGAGCGGCGTGCCCTGCTGGCGGGTGCGTCCGGGGCGGACCCCTTTCGGGTCGGGGGCCGACCGTGCCTGCGAGGCGGGGGTTCTTCCTCGGGTTCCTCTTCTTCCTCCTCCTCTTCCTCCTCTTCCTCCTCTTGCTCCTCTTGCTCCTCGGGCTCGTATGTGTCCTCCGCTTCGCCCTCCTCCTCGGCGGGCTCCTCCTCTTCCTCTTCCCCTGCCTCCCCGTCGTCTTCCTCGTCTTCCTCCTCGTCCTCGTAGCCCTCCTCGGCTTCCGGTTCCTCGTAGCCCCCCTCGTCTTCGCCGTCGGCCTCGTACTCGTCTTCGTACGCCTCGTCTTCCTCCTGGTCCTGGTCCTGGTCTTGGTCCTGGTCCTGGTCCTCTTCGTCTTCGGGAGCGGCGGAGCTGCCCAGTTGGGAAGTGCGCTGGTGCAGCGAGCCGGCGAGGTCGGCGAGCTTGCGGTTGGCCGCGGCTCCCAGAGCCTTCTTGCCCGCCTCCAGGGCCTCGCCGCGGAGCTGGTCGCTTATCTCGGCGAACTGTGGCGTCTCCTTGAGTTTGGTGAGGCCCTGTGCCATGAGCTGGCCGGGCTCGAGACCGAAGCGTCGGCCGGCGAGGTAGGTCGCCGCTGTGAAGGCGAGGCGGCCCTTTTTCGTCCGTCCGAGTACGTAGCCCCCGGCCACCGCGGCCGCGAGCGCGATTTTTGTCGTGTCCTGCATGAGCTGCTGTCCCTTCACCAGGGCGCTTGCGGGCTGTACGTCACCGCTCGGCAACACCGTCTGGGTCTGCGGATGTGCCGGCTGCCGTCCTCGACGTGCCGGCCGGGGGACGCCCCGCTCGGGCGGCCTGTGTAACCGCCTACCCTCGATGCGGGACATATCCCCTATATGCTGACATTGTAGTTTCAGCACGCGATGTTCCCCCAGCGGAGTGACAGATGGCCGCATCAGAACCGGCGCGTCCGCGCAGAGCCCGTCCCCGCCCGGCCGAAGAGGCCGAGGAGCGGGACCCGCCTCCGCGAGTCCGCCGCGCCCCCGCCAAGCGCAGGGCAGGAGTGCCCACGGCGGCCTCGGCGATGCGCTCCGCAGCCGGGCAGCTGGCCCAACTCCTGGGCCGGACCCCCGACTCCGTCTCGTCGCTCAAACCGGCCGAGGGCGGCTGGGAAGCACAGGTGGAGGTGGTGGAACTGGAACGCATCCCCGACACGACGAGCGTGATGGCCAGCTACAAAGTCGCCCTGGACCCGGACGGAGAGCTCGTCTCCTACGAACGGACCCGCCGGTACACCCGGGGCACGATCGACCGGCCGACCTGAAGCCAGGCCGCCCCGGAAAGGAGGCGCCATGACCATGGTGCCGCAGAGCGGCAGCAGCGTAAGCAGGGGCGGAAGCAACTCGGGAAGCCTCTACGACGTCCTGGAACTCATCCTCGACCGCGGTCTGGTCATCGACATCTTCGTCCGCATCTCGCTCGTGGGCATAGAGCTCATCAAAATCGACGCCCGCATCGTCGTGGCCAGCGTCGACACCTACCTCCGGTTCGCCGAAGCATGCAACCGCCTCGACCTCGAAGCAGGCCGCAAAGCCCCCGCCCAGCTTCCCGAGGTCGTCGGAAACATGATGGAGGGCGGGGCCCGCGGCAAGTCCAAGGGGGCCCTCAGCGGAGCCGTCGAGGCCGTGACGGATTCCCTGTCCGGCCGCTCATCCGAGGAGCCCGAACAGGACGAGGCCGAGGCCGAGGCCGCTCCCAGGAAGCGGCGCCCCGCCCGGCGCCCGGTTCGCCGGGAGAGGGAGTGACCGATGGCGCTCTACGTGTACGCGATCACCGGCGAGGACCACCCGCGTCACCTCGACGGCCTGACCGGGGTCGGCGCCGACCCGGCGCCGGTACGCGCGGTCACCGCCGGACCCCTGTGCGCAGTGGTCAGCGACATCGCCGAGGAGATCCGGCCCAAGCGCCGGGACCTCCAGGCACACCAGGACGTGCAGGAGCGCCTGATGGCCGGCGGCGTGGTCCTGCCTCTGCAGTTCGGCTACACCGCCCCCGACGACGAAGCCGTCCGCCAAGCCCTCCAGGAGAACACGAACGGCTACCTGGCCACGCTCGAACGACTGGAGGGCTGCGCCGAGTACCACGTCCGGGCGTCCCAGGCGGACGAGGACGAGTTGCTCCGCCGGATCCTGCAGGACTCCGACCAGGCCAGGGACATCAACGACCGGATCCGGGCCGGCGCGCAGGACCCGCAGCTGCCCCTCGCACTCGGGGAGCTCATCGCCCGCGAGGTGGAAGAACGCCAGGAGTCACTGGCAGCGGAACTGGCCCGAGCCCTCATGCCCTACGCCCGGGACAGTGCCACCCACCCGCCCTCGCCCCCCGATTTCCTCAACCTGTCGCTGCTCGTACCGCACGAACGCAAGGACGACTTCCTCGCGGTACAGGCCAGCCTCGCCACGCAGATCGACGGCGGCGTCGAGTTCCGGCTCACCGGCCCCCTGCCGCCCTACAGCTTCGTCCAGTGACGATCCGCAACCCTCCGAACGCGAAAGGCGGACACGAACCATGGGACTGCTGAGCCGCCTGTTCACCCTTCCCGTCGCGCCCGTCGAGGCCGTCGTATGGGCCGCCCAGCGCATCGCCGAGAAGGCCGAGGACGAGTACTACGACCCGGCCCCGGTGTGGCGCGAGCTCGCCGACCTGGAGCGGCGTCTGCTGCGCGGCGAGATCGACCAGGACACCTTCGACCGCCGGGAGGACGAACTGATCGACCGGCTGACGGAGATCGCAGAGTTCCGCCGGCAGGTCCCGTGACGGACATCCGCCGGCGGTTTCCCGTGACGGACAAGTGGAGGCCGCATCGTGTCTGAGCCACTACCCGGCCGACTCGGGTCCTTCCCGTCCCGCGCCCCGACGCCGTACGGACAGAGCACCTCCAGCCTCGCCGACATCCTGGAGAGGGTCCTCGACAAAGGCATCGTCATCGCCGGCGACATCCGCATCAACCTGCTCGACATCGAACTGTTGACGATAAAACTTCGGATCCTCATCGCCTCCGTCGACAAGGCGAAGGAGATGGGCATCGACTGGTGGGAGCACGACCCCTCGCTTTCCTCCCGGCATACCGGCAGCCCCTTGGAGCAGGAGAACCGCCGACTGCGCGCCGAGTTGGAGGACCTGCGCCGCGAACGCCTGGAGGCGCCCGATCCACCGCCCCGCACCACCGGTGAGGAACCCGAGGACGGTGCCGCCGGCGGCAGAGCACGGGGGCGCGGCAAATGAACACGACCCACGGCACGACCGACGGCACGACCGACGGCACCCTGACCTACGTCTACGCCGCAGCCCCGCACACGCAGCGCCTCCGCGACGCAGTGGCGGGCCTCCGCGGCATCTACGGTTCGCCCGTCATGCTGCTCATGGCGCCCCCGAGCACCCGCCGGCCGCTCCTGGCCTTCGCCTCCAGCCACGTACCGCGGCGTGACTTCAACGAAGACGCCCTGAAGAACCACTTCGAGGACCTGGAGTGGCTCGAGAGCGTCGCCCGGGCGCACCATGACGTCGTACAGGCCCTCTCCCTGCGCACCGCCGTCCTTCCCCTGCGCATGGCCACCGTGTACCAGGACGACGACCGGGCCGGCCAGGCGCTCGCAGAACAGCACAACGCCTTCGCCCAACGGCTCGCCGAGCTCACCGACCACACCGAATTCGGTGTGAAGGTCTATCTCACCCCCACCAGGTCAGGCACCGAAACCACCGGAACCGCCTCCGGGCCCCCCGCAGCCACCACGCCAGGCAAGGCCTACCTCCAGCGCCGCAAGGCCCAGCACAGCGCCCAGGAAGCCGTCTACAGCCAAGCGCAACGCGCCGCCGCGGCCATCGAGGCCATCGCCGCCCGGTACGCCTCCCGGCACGCACGCCACCCCACGCAGAGCGGCGCCCTGACCGGTCCCGCCGAGAACGTCCTGAACGACGCCTACCTGGTCCCCGACACCTACGCGGAGCAGTTCCGGGCCGCCATCGTCGAAGCCGCCGACGCCTTCGACAGCGTCCGCGTCGAAGTGACCGGGCCGTGGGCGCCCTACTCCTTCGCCATGGCGCCCCCGGAACGCCCGGAGACCACCGCCACCTCCACCTCCACCGGCCAGGGACACCCCTCATGACGCTCGCGGAGCACGGAGAACCGCTGCCCGGACGCCAAGTCGCCCTGGTGGACCTTCTCGACCGGCTGCTCAGCGGCGGCGTGGTCATCACCGGCGACATCGTCCTCTCCATCGCCGACATCGACCTCGTCCGCATCTCACTCCGCGCCCTCATCGTGTCGGTCAGCTCCGAAACCCGACCGGTGACGGCCGGCCCGGACGGCGGCCGACATGAGTGAGGAACGCCCCGAGCAGCAGTCTCAGCACCTCCGGCCTCCGCCGCCCGGGCCCGGCCTCGACGGCATCGGCGACACGATGTCCCGGGCGTTCCGCCTCCTGCAGGCACCCCCCGCTCCCCACGACGCACGCCCGCGTACGGCGCACCGCATGTACACGGACCGCGACACCGTGGGAGAGGACCTCCTCAAGCTCGTCCTCACCCTGGTCGAACTCCTGCGCCAGCTCATCGAGCGCCAGGCGCTGCGCCGGGTCGACGCGGGCGACCTCACCGATGAGCAGGAGGAGGAACTGGGAGCCACGCTCATGGCCCTCCACGACCGCCTTGCCGACCTGTGCGCCCAGCACGGCTACGCGCTCGAGGACCTCAATCTCGACCTCGGCCCGCTGGGCCCCCTCCTGCCGCCCCGGAGCTGACGGCCACGCCGCGACGGCGTCGACGCTCGGCGCTCAGACGGGCGGCGGCGTGGGCGCGGCGCCGCGGGTGGCGGAGCGCAGGGCGAAGGCCATCACCACTTCGAAGACGCCCAGCAGGACCAGCCACAGTCCCAGCAGCCGTGTCAGCGCGACGGCCGAGTCCACCGGGAAGCAGAGCACGACGATTCCGGCGACGGCGCCGAGGGCGCCCAGGGCGAACAGCAGGCCGCGGTGCACGAGCGCCCGGTCGGCGATCGCGACGTACGCCGTGAGCACTCCGGTCAGCAGCCAGAACACTCCGACGATCAGGGACAGCGCGCCGATCGTCTGCATCGGATGGCGCAGGACCAGCACGCCCGCCAGGAACGCCAGCATGGCGATCATGATCCCGGCCAGTCTGCTGCCGCCCCCGTCGCCGCTGTGCGAGAAGGCCGTGACGAAACGGAAGCCGCCGGCCACCAGGAGCTGGAGACCGATGATCACGGCCAGGATGTGCAGCGTCTCGTCCGGCCACACGAGCACCAGGATGCCCGGGATCAGGGTCGCGAGGGCGAAGCCGAGCGCCCAGTGCCACGAGCCGCCGAGCCGTCTGAGGACGTCCTCGGGATCACTCTCCCTGCGCTGTAGCGGTGTCACGTCGGGGGAACCGGTCATCACGCCTCCCGAGCCGGCCGAAAGGCCCTGTGGGACCCTACGACACCATCGGATATATCGGACACATCGGCCTGTCAGGCCCACCTTAGGCCGGTGTGCCACGGCTCGCTGCTCCGGCCGCCCCTCGACGCCACCGGGGCGCCGCCCGCGGGGTGCCCCCAACCGGTCCGGGGGGCCGCCTCCGCACCCCCCGGAGCGATACTCAGACCACCGTCACCGGGTGGCGCACCACCGCGTCGAAGAGGTAGCCCTGCGTGTTGTGGGCCGCCTCAGCGGGCTGCGTCCGCCCGGTCGCGTCCGTGGCCCGTGCCAGCAGGGCGGTCGGCCCCGGCGTCCGGGGCGTCCACGGCAGCGACCAGCGCACCCAGCCGCCCCGGCGCGGAGCGTCGTGCAGCCTGGCCCGCTGCCACCGCCCGCCCCCGTCGGTGCTGACCTCCACCCGGTGCACGGGCGCCGCGCCCGACCAGGAGCGGCCGGTCAGCAGCCGCGTCCGGTGCACCGGGACGGCCGCGCCCAGCTCCAGTTCGAAGGCGCTCTTGAGGGTCTGCCGGGTCAGCGGGGCGCTGCCCTGCGGCGGCAGGCCGGGCCCGAAGAGCCGGTACAGGTCCGTGTTCCACGGCGTGTACAGCGGCTGCCCGCTCACCTCGATGTCCCCGACCCACTTGACCGAGGAGATCCCGATCCAGTCCGGCACGACCACCCGGACCGGTCCGCCGTGGTCGGGCGGCAGCGGCTCGCCGTTCATCTCGTACGCGAGGATCACGTCGTCCAGCGCCTTCGACACGGGCAGCGGCCGCCGCACCCGCCCCAGGTTCACCCCGTTCGCGACCACCTCGTCGTCCAGGCCCCGGGGCAGTACGTCCACGGCCCCCCGGGTGACGCCCGCCCGGCGCAGTACGTCCGACAGCCGGGCGCCGCGCCAGCGGGCCACGCCGATCGCGCCGAGGGTCCAGGCGGTTCCGGTCACCTGCTGGCCCTGCTGCGTGGTGTAGAAGCTCCGGCCGTTGCCCGCGCACTCGATGAACAGCGTCCGCTCGACCGCCGGCAGCGCGTGCAGCCGGTCGTACGAGAACTCCACCGGGCCTCCGGAGAGCGCGTCACCCCACACGTTCAGCCGCCACTCGCCGGCGTCCAGCCGCGGCGTGGCGGTGTGGTTGCGCACGAAGAAGCGGTCGACGGGCGTCAGCTGCCCCGTACCGCGCAGCGCGGCGAAGTTCGTCTCCGCGTTGGTGCCGCGGACGGTGAAGAGCTCGGGCGGCAGCGGCTTCACGATCCCCGGCAGGGCCGCGGGGGCGTCCGACGCGGCGCCGGCCCCGCCCGCCCCGGAGGCCTGGGCGGCCCCGCCCGCCCCGCGCGCCCCCGAGGCCTCGGCGGTCGGGGCCGCGCCCAGCCCGAGGGCGCCGGCCGCGGCCCCCGCCGCGAACAGCCCGAGCAGGTCGCGGCGGTCCACTCCGGCGGAGCGGGCGCGGCCGCGGGCCCACTGCCGCAGGCGCGCACGGTCGTACTGGCTCTCGTTCGACAGGTCGAGGGGCATGGCGGGATACTCCTGGGTCGCGGTTCCCGACGGACCGTAGAAGCCCGGCCCCACCTGCGGGAACCCTCTCGCCACGATGGCCACGAACCTGCAACACGGCCGCAATGACGGGCCCGATTACCGCTGCGCGGCGGCGTTGGGCAGGATGGGCCGCATGACCGAGATCCTGACCCCCCGCCTCATCCTCCGCCGCTGGCACGACGACGACCTCATCCCCCTTTCGGAGATCGACGGGGACGCCGAGGTGATGCGGTGGATCGGCGACGGCTCGGTCCGCGACCTGGACGGGACCGCCGAGGAAATCGAGCGGATGGAGGAGGAGTGGGACGAGGAGGGCTTCGGGCTCTTCGCCGTCGAGCTCCTGGGCTCCGGCGAGCTGATCGGCGTCGTCGGACTGTCGGTGCCCGAGTACCTGCCCGAGGTGATGCCGGCCGTCGAGATCAGCTGGCGCCTCGGCCGCCAGTACTGGGGTCAGGGCTATGCCTCCGAGGCCGCCCACGCCACCCTGGAGTTCGCCCTCCAGGACCGCGGTCTGGACCGCGTCGTCGCGGTCAACCGGGCGGGCAACGACGAGTCCGAGAACGTGATCCGCAAGCTCGGCATGGTGGCGGAGCGCGACACCACCCACCCCGCCTACGGACACCTGCTGCAGATCCACGGCATCGACCTCACCGAGTACGAGGCCTGAGCAGCCCGCGGACCGGGCGCATCTCCCGGTCGGACGACCCCGGTGCCGTCTGACCCGCGCGCGACCCGAGCCGCCGGGACCGGCGGCCCGCACGGGACCGGGAGTCTCAGACGGGGCCGGTCCCCGGCGCCTGGGCGCCGCCGCCCGCGCGGATCGCTTCGAGGGCGGCGGCGTGCAGGGCGGCGGGGTCGCCGTGGTGGGGGAGCGGGCTCCCGGTCAGGGTGTACCACTCGTCGGCGTCGGTGTACTGGACGTCGAAGCGCAGCAGCCCGCCGTCCTGCTCCGTGGTGCGCAGGGTGAGCGGACCGGTGATGACGCCGACCTCGTCGGTCATCGCACCGCCGGGTCCGGCCTTGACCTCGTCCTGCCGCCGCCCCGCGGCGGGTGTGACACCGGTCATGAGGCGCAGGTGTCCAGCATCGTGGTGAGCATCTTCTTCTCCGGTTCTGTGACGGTCAGTTCGTACGCGGACTTCACGGTGGTCCAGGCCCTGCCGTACTGGCACCAGCTCGACTTGTCCGTCGGCTGCCACAGGTCCGGGCTCTGGTCGCCCTTCGAGCGGTTCGAGGCCGCGGTCACCGCCAGGAGCTGGGGGTGCGTCAAGTCGTTGGCGAAGGCCTTGCGCCGGGCGGCGTCCCAACGGGCGGCGCCCGAGCGCCATCCCTCGGCCAGCGGCACCATGTGGTCGATGTCCATCTTCCCGGCGTCGGTGACGGCCGCCCCGTCGTACAGGCTCTTCCACCTGCCGGACACGGCCTTGCACTCCGCGTCCCGGGTGACGTCGGCGCCGTCGCGCTCGAGGACGACCTCGCGCGTGTCGCACCGGTCGCCCTGCTGCGCCCAGTGCGCGAACTTGTCGCGGCTGTACCCGGCCATCGTGCCGGTAGCCGCCACCTTCAGGGACGCCAGCCGGGTCCGTGCCACTTCCGCGGTCACCAGCCCCGGCAGGACGTCGCCGCCGGCCGGCCGTCCGCCAGCGCCCGGTTCGCCGGCGCCGCCCGGTGCGGACGCCGTCGGACTCCCGGCGCCCGACGGGCCCTTCCCGTCGGGAAACGTCCCGGCCGGGTCGGAACACCCCGCGACGGCCAGCAGCAGCGCCGCCGCCAGCACCGCACCGGGCACGTGTATCTGACGAACCATGACCCCACCCCAAACCGACCGCACGTCAACGTCCCGGTGAGCCTACCCAGATCCGGACAATCAACCGGACGGCAACCCTCCGGCGAGCGTTGTCAGTGGCTCTCGCTAGTCTCCCGGCATACCGCAGCCCAGAGGGGTCCCACCCCTCCGGTGAAGGCTGCGCGGACTCGAGCAGGACAGCGGGAGAGGGTGCGGGCGCATGGCATGGCTGGCGGCGGGCGAGGGGTACGAAATCGCCCTGGTGGAGGGGCGGGTGGCGGCGCGGTCCGTCGGCGGCCGCGGGGCGGGCAGGCAGTTGAGGACACTGCCCAAGGCACTGAAGGACCATCCCGAGGTGGACCGGCTGCGCCGGCTCGCCGCATGGCTCGACCGGCACGCGGCGGCCTGCGTCGCCCAGGTCGACGCCTGGATGGTGTCCTCGCTGCCGGTGCCGACCGCGCTGATCGCCCGCGTCTGGCCCGACGAGGCGTGGCAGCGCGCCCTGCGCGACCTGGCCGTCGTCGGAGCGGACCCCGAGGAGGCCGGATTCCTGCGGGACGCCACCGCCTCCGGTGAGCTGAGGGTGGTCAACCTCGACGGAGAGACGGTCCGCCTCTCCCCGCGCACGGTGACCCTGCCCCACCCGGTGCTGCTGCCCGACCTGGAGGACGTACGGGAGTTCGCGGCAGAGCTGGGCATCGTCCAGCAGGTCGAGCAGATCCACCGCGCCACCTGGCACAAGCCCGCCGGGCTCGCGGAGACCGCCACGGAGGTGCGCGACTACGCGGGCGGGGTCTTCCCCACGCGCTTCGGCCTCGCCGCCCGGGCCACCGGCCTCGGCTACCGGGTCTCCGGCGGCTACGCCACCTGCAAGGTCCGCGACACGGGCCGCGGCCGCGCCGTCGAGGCCGCGGTGTGGATCGGCGAGCCGTACTACGAGGACGAGACGAGCACGGGCGCCCTGAACTGGCACGACGAGGACGGCCGGGCGGTGCGCCTGGCGGAGGTCGGACCCGTCGCGTGGTCCGAGGGCATGAGGATGGCCGCGGCGCTGTACGCCGGGCGCAAGATCGAGGAGGGCGGGGACGCGTGAGCACCGACCGGATGGACACGAAGGGGACGGCCACCACCGTGGACGCGGACGTGAACGGGACGGCCACCGCCGCGGACGCGGACGGCGCACCCGGTGCGGGCGAGACCGCGCTGCTGCTCACGGCGGGCGCCGTGCTCCCGCCCGGCATCACCGGCGCCGGGCCCGGCGCCGTCGAGCTGACCGCGCGCAGCTACCGCCACCCCGCCCTCGGCGACGACCGCGTCGTCGTCCGGCTGGCCGCCGCCGAACTGGGCGCGGCCGAGGACCTCGCCGCCGGGTTCCTGGGGCTCGTACGCGAAGACGGCGAACCGCCGGTCGTCGGCCTCGGCCGGCGCCAGGCCCTGGGCTTCCCCGAGTGGGTCCTCGTCCACCACCCCGAGGACGGCCACCACGCGCTCGCCGTCGTCCCCGAACTGGACCGCCTCGCCCGCCAGGCCAAGGCCAAGCCCAAGGCCGCCCTCGACGCCTGCCACGAACTGGCCGGACGGCTCGCGGCCTCCGTCCCGCACTTCCTCCCCGTCTTCTACGAGCAGGCCGCCCGGACCTTCCTCGCCGTCGAGAACACCGCCTACGCCTCCCAGCTGTTCGGCCGCGCCCGCACCGCCGAGGCCCAGCACGGACTGAGCGTCGACGAGGACCGCCTCGACGCCGTGTTCCTCGAATTCGCCCTGGCCGGCGCCCTCCCGGTCAAGGTCCTCACCGGCTACGGCAAGGAGCTGTCGGCCCGCGTCACCCCCGCCGAGGCCCACACGCGCTTCCGCCGCCTGTGCGTGCGCCGCACCGCGGGCGGACTGCCGCCCTCCGCGCAGGCCGCCGGCGAACTGCGCCGCCTCGCCCGCGCCGCGGGCCTGACCGGCACCGAACCGGAGCAGGACTACCTCGCCGAACTGCTCCCGCTGCCCGCCACCCTCCGCGCCGCGACCGGCTGGTGGAAGACCCACCGCGCCGCGCTCATCGCCCTGGCCCGCCGCGTCCCCGCCGTCCGCGGCACGCTCCTCGGCCTGACCCCGCCCAGCGGCGGCGACAGCGCCGAACTCACCGCCATGTGGCTGGACATCCTGGAGGAGTCGGGTGCCACCGCCGGCCTGGTCTCCGAGGAGCTCCCCGACGAGCAGCAGTCCCCCGACGGCGCCGCCGGCTGGCTGGAGCGCTTCCACGCCGCCCGCCACCACGGCTGGAGCCTCTGCCCCACCCTCCCGGCGCTGCTCTCCCTCGTCGAACGCTGCGCGCCGCGGCTGCGCGGCGAACTCGCCCGCCCCGAGCGCGCCGAGGGCCTGCGCGTCGGAGTCCAGGACGCCGACCTGCTCGACCTGCTCCTCACCCTCGGACTCCGCGTCGCCGACCCGGACGAGACGGAGCGGCGCCACCGCCACGACCAGCTCAACCTGCGCGACTGGGCCCGCGCCGACCAGCGCCGCGACCTGCTCGCCGTCGCCGCCGACAGCCGCTTCCACCCCGCCTTCCGGCGGGCGCTGGACGCCCTCGGCGACGCCGCCGCCGGCGCCGACATCATCCAGGCCGTCGCCGCCTCCCCCGGGGGACGCCCGCTGCTCGCCGACTGGGTGCGCGAGGTCGCCGCCGCCTCCACCTCGGCCGGCCTCCCCGGAGTCCCCGACGCCATCCGCCGGCTGAGCTGGCTGCCTGCCGAAGGCCTCGCCCTCGCCCCCGCGGAGGTGGCCGCCGCGGCCGCCACCGACCTCGCCGAGACCCTCGCCCGCACCTTGCGCGGCGGCCTCTTCGAGGAACTGCAGTGGCCGTCGTGGGAGAGCGCCGTCGCCGACCTGTCCTCGGGCCGGCGCTCGTCCGACCTGACCGTGGTGGAAGCCTGGCCGCACCTGATCGTCGCCAACCGCACCCAGGTACGGGTCATCGACGCCGACTCCACCGTCCTCACCCACGACCTGCGCCTGCCCGCCGACTCCGCGAACCGCCTCGGATTCCACTACGTCGACGGCGAACTGCTCGTCTTCTGGTCGTCCTGGAGCGCCGGCCGGACCCAGGGCTACTGGCACACCTCGCCCGGCACCGTTTTCACCCTCGAAACCGACCGCGACTACTGGTCCCTGCGGTCCGACCACATCAGCCTGCCCCTCCCGGGCGGCGGCCGCGCCACCGGAGCGGCCGTCCTGCACGCCGGCGACACCCGGCTCCCCGCCGAGAGGCCCCTGCTGAGCGACGGCACCTCGTACTGGGTCCGGCACCTCCGCGACCGGCACCAGCACCAGGAGCAGCACCAGGACGACGGCTGGCAGGAGTACGACCCCGAAGGCCCCCACTACGGGCGGACCTCCCGGCCCGCCTTCCTCACCGACGCGCTCCGCGGCCACCCGGCCACGGCAGTCCTGTCCGATCACGGCTCCTGGCTCCGCCCGGCGCCCGAGGTCCCCGGCTCGGTACTCGGCGCCCCCGCCGACGGCCTGATCGGCTGGCGCGCGGTACGCCTCCCCGGCAACGGCTGGCACGGCAGCGACCCCGCCGGCCGGGCCGTCACCGTCCCCGAGGGCCACGACGCGCCCGTCGCGGCGCTCACCCTCCCCGGCGACGACCGGCCCCGCGCCCTGTCCCAGAGCTGGCGGGAGCTCACGCTCACCGACCCCGACGGCGTGGTCACCACGGCCTCGCGGGGCGACCACGGCCACGCCGCCTTCGCCACCGGCAGCGTCGAACTGCCGCCGCTCACCCACTGGTACGCGCTGCGTCCGCGCGACGCCCGGGGCTCGGCCGCCCTGCGCGCGGCCGACCGGGAGACCGTCGCCACCCTGCTCAAGGCGGCCGCCGCGGCCGAGCTGGCCGCCGACCTGCCGGCGCTGGTCGCCTCGGCCCTGCCGCAGGTCACCGCACCCGAACTGATCGGCGGCATCGTCGAGGTGCTCCGCTTCACCCTCACCCAGCAGCAGGCCCTCGACTCCGTCGCCGCCCGGCTCCGCCCGGACGCCCGAGCCGCCCAGGACACCGTCCGCGGCCCCGCCGACCGGCTCGTCGGAGACGCGCTCAGCGGACTCATCGGACCGGGCTACTACCGCGGCGGCTCCGACCACGACTGCGCCCACCGGCTGCTGCACGCACTCGCCGACACCTGCGCCCGGACCGACGCCGAGGCCGTACCGGGCCGGCTCCACTTCGACGCGCCCGCGCTGCCGCACTCCTGGCTCCCATGGACCGCACTGCTCGACCACCCGGCCGCCATCGCCTACCGTGCGGCCGCCCCGGCCGCCGACGACGAGCAGCGGGCGGCCCTCGTCGGCCTGCTCGGCGCGGTCGACGGACTCGGGCTGGCCTCGGCCCGGGGGTCGGCCGACCGCTGGCGCCGGGTCCTGCTCCACCTGGACCGGCGCCACCTCCAGACCCCCGACGGCATCGGGCGCGACCTCCACCAGCGCTGCGTGCTCCCGCTCGGCGGCGGCGCCGCCCTCGCCCCGACCGAGCACTCCGAATCCGTCCCGGACGGCCACGAGTTCGGCGCCCTCCTGCACGACCCCACCGGCCGGTTCGCCGTGCCCGGCCCCTACACCGTGCGCGGCCGGGCCCCACTCGGCGACCGGCAGCGCGACCCCGGCTGGCTGACCGGCTTCCTCGCCGCCGCCGCCGAACACGGCCCGGCGCCCTTCCGCCCCGAGGCCGCCGAGGAGTTCAGCCGCCTCACCGGCGTCTCCGGCGCCCTCGCGCGGCTGGTCGTCGCCGGAATGCCGCACATCGACGGCTGGGCGCGCACCTTCCTCCCCACGGAGCTGCGTACGGCCCTCGGACTCAAGGCCGCCGACGCCGCGAGCGCCCGCGACGAGCTCAAGAGCCTCGACGTCGACATCCGCCGGGACGTGGTCGCGGCCCTCCTGCCCGCCGACCCGGCGCTGCTGTGGAGCCGGGGCCCCGACGCGGCCGCCGCCGCGGAGGTCTGGAACCGGAGGGTGGGCCGACGCACCCCCGTCCCGGACTGGCTGGCCGCCGAGGCGGCGCGCGCCGTGCGCAGCGGCTGGCCCGCCCACCGCTCCCTGCCCGCACTGCTCGACCCCGCGGCCTCCCGGGAACTGTCCGTCGACGTCGCGTGGGGCGTCAACGGCGACCACGCGGAGCCCCGCGAGCCGGCCACCGAGCCCTTCACCTCCGCCGTCCTGGCCGGAGCCGTCGCCATGGCGTCCTGGCTCGCGCACCGGCTGCCCGCGGGCGACCCCGTACGGGCCGTGCTGCCGCCCGCGCTCACGGCCGTACGGCAGCGGCTCGCCGCGCCGGAGCTGCTGCTCGGCCTCCCGAGCTACGTCGGCCTCGCCGACTTCCGCACCGCGGCGGGCACACCGACCGAGACCGCCGGGGACCACGAGCGCTACGGCGCGGTCGTGCTGCCCACCCACGACGACCGGCCCAGGCCGGCGCTGCGGACCGCCCTGCTGGACTCCACGGGCTGCGACCCGTACCTGCCGCTGCTGCGCGGCGCCGACCAGCACCCCTCGGGCGTCGAGGTCGCGCTGCGGACCGTGCACGACCCGCGGTTCGCGGCGCTGCTCGCCGACCCGGGAGCCCCGGCCGCGGGCGCCGCCGACGCCGACGGGACGTGGTGGCCGCAGGACCCGGGCCGGTCGGTGCCGGAGCCGGTGGCGGAGGTCGGCGCAGCGTACGGCCTGGGCGCCGACGCGGCCACCGTCTACCTGGCGCTGCTCGCCATGCCCGACCCGACCGACCGCAACACCGCGCGCTGGACCGGCTGGAAGCCCGCCCGGCTCAAGGCGGCCCGCGCCGAGTTGGCCGCCACCGACCTGGTGGTGACGGCCAGCCGCAGCCGGGCGGGGCGCACGCTGTTCCTGCCGGGCGGGTGGGCCGAGCAGTCGTCCCCGACACTGCCGGTGGAGCAGTGGAAGCTCCCGCTGTACGACCTGGCGCCGGGGGGCAGCCCGGCGCTGGGCGTACTCGTACCGGCGGAGCCGGCCGCGGACCTCTACCGGCGGGCCTGGCGGCGCGTCCGGGAGGGCGACGCCCCGCGCTTCGAACAGCTCCAGGTCAAGCGCACCCGCAAACGCCGCGCCTGACCGGCCGCACGGGGCGGGCCCCTGCCCCCACCATGGCTCCGCGGCGGGCGCCGGGCCCCGTCGGTCCGAGGGGACCCGCCGGGGACCCGCCGGGGACCCGACGGGCGGCCCGCCGGGGACCCGACGGGCGGCCCGCCGGGGACCCGACGGGCGGCCCGTGCGGGTCCCGTCCGGGCCGTGCGGCGTGGTGGCGCGCGGTGCCGGGCGGTTGCCGCCGGTCGCGTCCGGGTCCCGGCCCGGACCGGTACCGCTGCCTTCGGGCGACGGCCGGCGCGCACCGCGGGCCCTCGGAGCCCGGAGCCGGGGAGCGGGCCGCCTCCGGGCAGCCGGGGCCCAGCGGCTGCCCGGCCCGCCACCCACCTGCTCCGCCGGCCCCGCCCACCCCACTCAGCCGCCCTTCCGACCGACCGACCACCCCCATGGAGGACCACCCCGATGACCCGCACCGAACAGCCCGCCACTCAGGCTCCTGCCCGTCAGGCGGTCCCGGCGGAGGAGCGGTACGCCGCCGAGCTCGCCTTCCTCGCCGCCCAGGACCCCGGCCCCCGCCCGCCCGGCTGGGCCCTGACCCCGCGCGCGGTCGTCACGTTCGTCTGCGGCAGCGACGGCGTCGAGTTGGCGCTGCCCGAGCGCCGCAGCGGGCTGCCCATGAAGCTGGCTGTGGCCCCCAAGTTCGTCGGCGAACGCGCCTTGGTGGAGCGCTGTGTGGTCACCCTCGCGGGAGAGCGCGGCCTGCTCCTCACGGGCGAGCCCGGAACCGCCAAGTCGATGCTGTCCGAGCTGCTGGCCGCCGCCGTCTGCGGCACCAGCGCGCTCACCGTCCAGGGCACGGCCGGCACCACGGAGGACGCCTTCCGCTACGGCTGGAACTACGCGCTCCTGCTCGCCCAGGGCCCCACCTCCGCGGCCCTGGTGGACTCCCCGGTGCTCTCCGCCATGCGCACCGGGCGGGTGGTCCGGATCGAGGAGATCACCCGCTGCCTGCCCGAGGTGCAGGACGCGATGGTGTCGATCCTGTCCGACCGGCGGATCACCGTCCCCGAACTGACCGCCACCGAGGACGCGGTGGTCGCCGCCGCCCCCGGATTCACGGTCATCGCCACCGCCAACCTGCGCGACCGCGGCGTCTCCGAGATGTCCGCCGCCCTCAAGCGGCGCTTCAACTTCGAGACCGTCGCCCCGATCGCGGACGCCGACGCAGAAGCGGAGCTGATCCGCCGCCAGGCCGTCGCCGCCGTCCAACGGGCCGGGGCCGCCTTCGGCGTCGACGACGCCGTGCTCGACGCGCTCGTCACCGTCTTCCGAGACCTGCGCTCGGGCCGCTCCGCGGAGGGATGGGACGTGGAACGCCCCGGTACGGTCATGTCCACCGCGGAAGCCGTACAGGTCGCGGCGTCGCTGGGCGTCTCCGCCGCGTACCTGCCGGGCGGGGACGTGTTGGACCTGCTGCCGGGCCACCTGCTGGGCGTCGTACGCAAGGACGACCCGGCCGACCACGGGCGGCTGCTGGGCTACTGGGACGGCCCGGTGCGCCGCCGCGCCGAGGACGGCTCGGCGATGTGGCGCCGCCTGTGGGACCTGCGCGGGAGCCTGCGATGACGACGATCGGCCTGTACGACGGCCCGCCCGCGGACGCGCCCGCGGACGCGGACGCGGGCGCCGGCACCGACCCGCGGGTGGCGGTCGAGGCGCTGGCGGCGTCGCGCACGCCGTACCTGCTCGGGGTGCGCCACCACAGCCCGGCGCTCGCCGCGGTGGTTCCCGCGCTGTTGGACGCCTCGGGCGCGGAGGTGGTCTGCGTGGAGCTGCCCGAGGAGTTCCAGCCGTGGCTGGAGCACCTGGCCGACCCGGAGACGGTGGCTCCGGTCGCCCTGGCGGGCACGACGGAGGGGGGCCGCCTGGCGTTCTACCCGTTCGCGGACTTCTCGCCGGAGCTGGCCGCGATCCGCTGGGCCCGCTCCCGCGGCGTGCCCGTCCTGTGCTGCGACCTCCCCCTGTCGTCCCGGGCCTGGGGTGCGGCGCCCAGGGACTCCGGCCCCGACCGGCCGGTCGACGCGGTGCCGGTCGCGTCGGACGGGGGCGTCGACGCGGCGTCGGCTGCGTCGGACGCGGGCGGCGGGGCGACCCTCGCCCCGACCCCCGACGCTGCACCGGAAGCCCCCGCCGGAGGGCGGCAGGACGCGCGCACGGGGGAGCGGCCCGTCGGCGCCCCGGTCGCGACCCCGCGGGCGTCGTACGCGGACGGGCTCGTCGCGGCCGGTACCGGCCGTGACGGGGACGACATGTGGGACCGCGCCGTCGAGGTCCTCGCACCGGGGTGTTCGCCGGAGGCCGTACGGCGTGCGGCGCTCGGTGTCGGCTGGGCGCTGCGCCAGGACGCCGACGTCCTGGCCGCCGACCTGGCCCGCGAGGCCCGGATGCGGGAGGTGATCGCGGACGCGGCCGCCGGAGGCCGCCGAGTGGCCGCCGTGATCGGCGCCTTCCACGCCCCGGCCCTCCAAGCCCCCGCCGGCGACCTGCCCGCCGCTCCGGCGACCCGGGTCCCGGCCGCCGGGCCGGCGGCCGAAACGCACCCCGCTCCGTCCCGCGCCGCCGTGCCCGCCGCTGCGGGCTCGGACGCCGGCCCGGACGCCGGGTCGGACCCAGCTGCGCCCGCCGCCCCGGCGCCCGCCGTCGCGGGCCCGGGTGGGCGTGGGGTCGCGGAACCGGGCCGCGCCCGCCGCGCCGGGAGCGGTGGAGGCCTCGGGGCGGGGCCGGGGGTCGGCGGGGCGGCGTACGGGAGCGGGGGCGCCGCCGTGACCTCCCTCGTGCCCTACTCCTTCGACCTGCTCGACGCCCGTTCGGGATACCCCGCCGGCATCCGGGACCCCCTCTGGCAGCAGGCCGTCCTCCTGGCCGGGGGCGACCCCGTGCTGGTCCGCGAGGCGGCGTCCGTCGCCGTCACCGGGCTGTGCCGGGAGCTGCGGCGCGCCGGACACACCGCCGGGACGGGCGAGGCCGCCGAGGCCCTGCGGCTGGCCTGCGACCTCGCCGTCCTGCGCGGGCTGCCCGCGCCGGGCCGCGGCGAGCTCCTCGAGGCCGTCACCACCGTCCTGGGCCAGGGCGAACCCCTCGGCCGGGGCCGCGCGCTGGCCCGCGCCCTGGAAGCGGTCTTCGTCGGCACCGCACGCGGGCGGATCACCCCGCACGCGCCCCGCTCCGGCCTCGGCCCCTCCGTGGAGGCCGAACTGGCGGAGCTGCGGCTGCCCGGCCCCGACGAGCCCGCCGCCCGCGAGCTGCGCCTCGATCCGCTCCGCTCGCCCCTCGACGGCCGCCGCGAGGTCCTGCTGCAACGGCTCCTCGTGTGCGGCGCCTCCTACGGCGAACCCCTCACCGTCGCGGCCACCGGCGACGGCGCCGCCCTCACCACCAAGTGGCGCCTGGCCTGGAACCCTTCGGTCCCCGCCCGCCTCGACCTCGCCGGGGTGCGCGGCGTCACCGCGGCCCAGGCGGCCGCCGGAACCCTGCGCGACACCGCCCGCCGCGCCGCCGCCGACGGCGGGCCCACCCCGGCCCAGCTCCTCGCCGCGCTGGCCGCCGCCGCGCGCTGCGACCTGCCCGAGCTGGTCGACGTACACCTCCAAGAGGCAGCGGCCGTCCTGCCGCAGACCGCGT
This sequence comes from Streptomyces sp. NPDC058674, assembly GCF_042716505.1. Lineage (NCBI taxonomy): Bacteria > Bacillati > Actinomycetota > Actinomycetes > Kitasatosporales > Streptomycetaceae > Streptomyces > Streptomyces sp. NPDC058674. Next base: position 25,686 of record NZ_JBHXSC010000032.1, on the reverse strand, counting down.
CCCTGCCCGAACTCCTCCACGCCCTCGACCTCCTGGAAGCCCTGCGCCGCGGTCATCTCCCCGGCACCGACGCCCGGTCGCGGGCCGCCGCGGCCGCACTCACCGGCGAGCTGCTCGAAGCGGCCGTGCGCACCCTGCCCGGTCTCGCCGGCAGCGAGGACCCCGCCGACGCGGCCGCCCTGGTCGCCCTCGCGGACCGGGCGGCCGCCCGGCACCTGGGCCTGCGTACCGACGCCGCCCTCGCGGACCTCGCCGCCGCCGGATCCCCGCTGATGCAGGGGGCGGCGCTGGCGGTACGGGTGCTCCTCGACCTCGATCCGGCCGCCGCGCTCGGAGGTCGCGCCGCCGGATGGATCGACGGCGCGGCCACCCCCGACAGCCGTCGGGCCCTGACCCGCCGGCTCGGCGGACTCCTGACCGCCGCCGGCCCCCTCCTCCAGTCCTCCCCGGCCGCCCTCGACCCGCTCCTCGACCGCGTCGACCACCTCGCCGACCAGGACTTCCTCGACCGCCTCCCCGCCCTGCGCGGCGGATTCGACGCCCTGTCACCCGCGGCCCGCTCCCGACTGCTGGACACCGTCACCGAGCGCCTGGGCGACGCCGTCGACCTCACGCTCGACGCGCCGCCCGCCCTGCTGGCCCTCTGGGCGGCCGCCGACGCCGCCGGTTTCGCCGCCCTGAGGGAATTGCCGCTCCCGGACCCGGACCGGCACCCGGACATGCACGCGCAGCCGCTCACGGCGGTCGAGACCGAGACCGAGGCCGCTGCCACCGCCGCCACCACCACCGCCACCGCGTTCACCGAGGCGCGGTCGACACTGCCGCGGGCGGTGCCCGGCGGAGGCCCGCGGATCGCGCCCGCCGACCGCTGGCGCCTGCTGCTCGGCCGTGAACGCGACCGGCTCCCCGCCGGAGCCCGCCGGTACGCCCGAGCCCTCGACGAGCTGTACGGCTCCGGGCGGGGCGAGGGCGCCGCGGACATCGACGGCGGCGGGGGCGGCGGGGGCGGCGGGGGCGGCGGCCAGGAGGCGTCCTTCCCCACCGCGCGGGAGTGGTCGCAGGAGCTGGAGGCCCTCTTCGGCGCCGACGTCCGGGAGGAAGTGCTCGCGGGAGCCGCCGAAACCGGGCGCACCGACGTACTGACGCAGTTGGACCCGGCGAGCGTACGGCCGTCGGTGGAACTGCTCAGCTCCGTGCTCTCCCTGGCCGGCGGCATGCCCGAAGCCCAGCTCGCCCGCCTGCGGCCGCTGGTCAGGCGACTGGTCGAGGAGTTGGCCAGGGAGCTCGCCACCCGCCTGCGCCCGGCGCTCTCCGGCCTCGCCACCCCGCGGCCCACCCGGCGTCCCGGTGGCCGGCTCGACCTGGCCCGCACGGTGCGCGCGAATCTCGCGCACACCCGCAGGCGCCCCGACGGCAGCGTGGTCGTCGTCCCCGAACACCCCGTCTTCGCCACCCGCGCCGGCCGCGAGGCCGACTGGCGGCTCGTCCTGGTCGTCGACGTCTCCGGCTCCATGGAGGCCTCGGTCATCTGGTCGGCCCTCACCGCGGCCGTGCTCGGCGGCGTACCGACCCTGTCCACCCACTTCCTCGCCTTCTCCACCCAGGTCGTGGACCTCACCGACCGGGTGGCGGACCCCCTGTCCCTGCTGCTGGAGGTCCGGGTGGGGGGCGGCACGCACATCGCGGCCGGGCTCGCGCACGCCCGCTCCCTGATCACCGTCCCGAGCCGGACCCTCGTCGTCGTGGTGAGCGACTTCGAGGAGGGCGCCCCGATCGGCGGACTCCTCGGCGAGGTGCGCGCGCTGGCCGCCTCCGGTGCCCACCTCCTGGGCTGTGCGGCGCTCGACGACACGGGCGCGCCCCGGTACTCCGTCGGCGTCGCCCGTCAACTCGTGGCGGCCGGCATGCCCGTGGCCGCCCTCAGCCCCCTCGCCCTCGCCCGCTGGGTGGGCGACCGACTCCGCGGGGAGCCCCGTTGAACAGCACCGCACCCGAACTGCCGCCCGTCGCGCCCGAGGTGCTCGCCGAAGCCGTCGAGAGCCTCACCGCCCGGCTGCGCAAGAAGCTCGACGCCGCCACCGCGACCTGCGCGGCGGCCGCCGTCCGAGAGGCGGACGGCAGTGTCGGCGTCCGCTTCGGCGAGGACGCCGTCGTCACCTTGCGACCGGGACCCGACGGAAGCGTGTCCCGAGCCGAACAGGCCGTGTGCAGCTGCCTGTTGGCGCCCCGCTGCCTGCACCGGGCCGCCGCGCTGGGCGCGGCCCCGCTCGCGGACGCACCGCCGCCGGAGCCCGCGGCCCCACCGGCGGACGCGACCCCGGCCGGAGGGGCGGCGCCCGACGACCCACCACCCGGCGGGGCCGCGGCATGCGCCGCAGCGGCCCACGCGTCCGGGGCCGCGCCCGGGTCCACGTCCTCGCCTGCGTCCGGGTCCGGGTCCAGGTCCGTGCTCGCGTCCGGGCTCGCGCCTGCCTCCGGGTCCGCGTCCACGTCTCCGCCTGCGCCCAGGTCCGGGTCCGGAGCCGCGGGGCCCAGCGGGCGGGCCCTGACCCGGGCGCAGTCCGCCGCCGCCACCGCGCTGTGGAGTGCGGCTGCCGAGGCCCTCGCCGCCGGAGTCACCGCGGGCGGCGCCGTGGTCCAGGCCGAACTGCTGCGCGCCGCGCACACCGCACGCCTCGCCGCACTCCCGCGGGCCGAGGCGGCCGCGCTGAGGGTCGTACGGGGCCTGCGCGCCGCGCGCGAACGCCAGGCCGCCCAGCGCCTCGGCGACCTCACGGACGCCTTCCGTGAACTCCTGCACACGGCCGGTCTGCTGGCATCCGGAACCGCGGCTCCGGAGTGGACCGGCACGGCCCGCCGGGCCTATGCCCCGGGCGGCAGCCTCCAGGTGTACGGCCTGTGCCGCGAACCGGTGCTGTCGGCCGCCGGGTACGGGGGAGTGGTCACCCACCTCCTCGCCCCGGACGGCGCCCGCTACTCCGTCGCCGACGTGCGCCCCGGCGGCCTGGCCCGCGCCCGCGGCGCCGGCTCCGCCTCCGTCGCCCTCGGCGGAGCCGTCCTCGACCACGCCGGGCTCGCCCGCGGAGGGCTGCGCATCGCGGGGGCGACCGTCTCGCCGGAAGGACGGCTCGGCGCCGGTCGCGGGGTCAAGGCCACCCCGCTCCCCGGAACCGCCTGGACGGCGGAGCCGGCCGCAGCGCTCTTCGCCCGTCCGGCCGCCGAGGCGGTGGCCGCCGGGCTCGCCGACCCGACCGGGGCCGAAGGGGCCCTGCTCGGCTGCGATGTCGCCGTCGTCGGCGCGGCCGGCGAACACCTCCTGGCCCGCGAGACCCGGCCGGACGCGCCCCTGCTCCGGCTGCGCGCCGCACACCCCCACCCGGAACTGCCCCACGCGGCGAACCTCCGCCGCCTCGCCGGACGCCCCGGGCTCCGGCTCCGCATCCTGGGCCGCCCCGACCTGGACCGCGCGGCCACCCTGCGCCCGCTCGCCGTCGGCCCCGTCCCCGGTGCCCCGTACACGCTGCGGCTCCCCGACGCATGGCTGGGCCGGGCCGACCTCGGCTACGACCGCCTGCAGGGCGCGCACTTCCCGCCCGAGCCCGGGGACCCGGCCGAGGAGTCCGTCGTACCGGGACCGGACCCGCTGGCCGACTCCCCGCTGTGGCGGGTACGCCGCCTCCTGGAGGCCGGGGTCGCGGGTGGGCGCCGCGCCGTCGCGGAAGCGGCCAGGGCGGAGGGCCACCGGGCCGGGAGGGCCCCGCTGCGCCGGGCCGGCTTCACGGCGGCCGCGGAGCGGGCCGAGGCCCTGGCCGCCGAGGCCGACCGGCGGCCCCGCGACCGCTTCGGCCGCCTCGGCGACCCCTCTTCCGATGCCTACGCCTGGGCCTGGCTGGCAGCGGCCACCCACCTGGCGACGGCCGAACGCACGCTGGTCGCCGCCTCCTGGGCCCCCACCACACCCCGATGACGCCCCGGCCCCCCGGCGCCCGTACGGCAGCGCCCCCACCGCAGCGCCCGCACGCGGCAGGGCGCGGAGCCCGGCGCGGCGCACGGGAAGCGCGCGCACGAGAGCCGCTGAACGGCCTGCTCAGGGCGGTCGCCGACCTCCCACGCACTCTCGGCGGACTGCCGGACACCTTGCGGCGGACCGGGACGCCCACCTGCGCGGTAGCGCGGCCACCCCGGCGAGCGCGTCGCCGGCCGGCCCCGCCGCCCGGCCCAGCGGACCCGCGAATCCTTCGGGCCTACCGGTACCGGAGGCGCGTTCGTGCCCGCCGCGATCTCTTCCGGACCGGTCGCCACCGTCCGCCTGCCGCGCCGGGTGCCCGCGATGATCCACGGCCGGTGGATGCCGGACGCGGCGATCTGACCGTGCGGTGGAACCCGGGCCGGCCGGAGCCCCTCCTGAGGGGCAAGGGGTGATGGTCATGACACAGGGGACGACCGGCCGGGCACTGGTGGCGGCGCTGCTGTGCGCGGCGCTGGCGGCATGCGGGACGAAGGGGGCGGGGCATGCTGCCGGCCCCGCTCCCGTACCCGTTCTGACCCCGCAGAAGTGTGCGCTCGACACGGGGCCCGGCGGCAGCCCGCCCTCCTCCGACGTGCCGACGGAGGAACAAATGGGCGGTTACGCCGGTCCGCCGACGGACGGTGAGACGGGTGGTTACGCCGGTCCGCCGACCGACGGTGAGACCGGCGCGTACGCGGGCCCGCCGACCGACGGTGAGACCGGCGCCTACGCCGGCCCGCCGACCGATGGCGAGATGACCGACGGCGCTGGTCCCTGCGGCCCGGCGGACTGGTTCGACACGACCGGTGACTTCGCCGCGTACTTCGCCCGGCACCGGACCGACTCCGACTCCTCGATGCCCGCCGACACGATCAGGGAAGTCCGCGTCCGCAAGGTCCGGGGGGTCGGCGAGGCGAGGATCTCCTTCGTCACGGAGGCCCCCGGCAAGAGCCGTCTGGACGACGCCCAGCGGATGGCCGCGCTGTTCGCCGACTGGCGGCGCGAGGTCTTCGGGGACCGGGGCCAGGTCACCGCCCGGAGTACGGACGGGGTGAGCGCCACCGCCCGCTGGTGACCGTCGTCGCGCCGCGGCGCCCTACGGCCACTGCGCGTCCCACACCGCGCAGTGGTGTGCGGTCCGCGCGTCCACGGTGCGGATGGCTCCGGCGCCGGGCGCCAGGGCCAGGACGGAGGACGCCGAGCGGAACCGCGGCCGGGCCGGCGGGTCGGCAGCCCCCGGAACCCCGGTGCGGGCGAAGTCCGTCCAGTAGCCGACCATCCGGTCCGCCAGCCCCCGCTGCGGGGCGGCCAGCGGTACGGAGCCGCCCGAGCGGTACCGGCACCCCGCGCCCCGTGCGCGGGGTGCCGGCTCACGCCAGGACGTAAACACCAGGACGTTCACGCCAGGAGGTTCACGGCGCCCGTGAACACGCGCGGGAGCCGGGCGGCCAGCGGAACGATCCGCCGCGCGAGCGGGGGCCGTTGACGGGCCCAGAGAAGGGAGGCGGTGAGCGCGCGGTAGCTCCGCGACAGCTCCCGCCACGCCCGCTCGTACGCCTGTGGCCGCCCCTCCCGCACGCAGCGCACCAGCTCACCGGCCGCGGTCACGGCCAGCGTGAGTCCTTCGCCGGTCAGCGCGTCGACGTATCCCGCGGCGTCGCCCACGAACAGCACGCGCCCGGCCACCCGTACCCGCGAGCCCTGGCGCAACGGCCCCGCCCCGCGCACCGCCGTCCCCGGAGCGGCGGCCAGCCGCGCCGACAGCAGCGGGAAGCGGGCGAGCTGTACGTCGAAGGGCGCGTGCTCGGTGGTCAGGAGCGCGACGCCGATCAGGTCGGGGGCGAGGGGGGTGACGTAGGCCTCGCAGCGGGCCGCCCAGTGCACCTCCACGAGCTCGCTCCACGGCTCCACGGCGTAGTGGCGGCGCAGCCCGTAGCGCGCGGCCCGCCCCGGTACGGGCGGCGCCGCCAGGCCCAGTCCGCGGCGGACGGGGGAGTGCAGACCGTCGGCCGCCACCAGGTAGCGCGCGGTCAGCCCGGCGGCACGGACGCGGTCCCCGGCCTGGCGGACCTCCTCCACCCGGCACGGGAGCACCCGCACCCCGAGGCGTTCGGCGCGTGCGGCCAGTGCGGCCTGGAGGTCGGTCCGGCGGCTGCCGAGCCCCGGGCCGCTGCGGAACAGCCCCTCCGCGTACCGGCCGCCCACCCCGTCCACGTAGCGGATGCCGTGGAAGGGCCGGCCGGATACGGGGACCCCGAGCTCGGTGAGGCGGCGGACCGCACCGGGCATCAGGCCCTCCCCGCACGCCTTGTCGATGGGCGTGGGCCGGGGCTCGGCGACGACCACCTCCAGGCCGGCCAGGGCGCCGTGGATGGCGGTGGCCAGCCCGGCAGGGCCGCCGCCCGCGATCAGCAGGTCGATCACCGGCCGGGATCCGTCGGCTCGGTTGCCGCCCCGGCCACCGCCCCGGCCACCGCCCCGGCGGCCGCCCCGGTGGCCGCTCCGGCCGTCGGCGGGCCAGCCGACGGCGCCTTCGTGAGCGGCGTCGAGGGTGCCGCTGCCCCTTCCGGCGTTGCCCCTTCCGGCGTTGCCCCGTTCGGCGCCGCGCCGGGTGCGTGCGGCAGGCCTCCCCGGGTCAGGGCGTCCTCCTCGCAGCGGATCCGTACGCGCAGCAGCACCAGGTTCAGCGCGGTGAATCCGAGCGCGGTCAGCCAGGCCGTGTGCACCAGCGGCAGCGCGATCCCCTCCACCACGACCGCCGCGTAGTTCGGGTGGCGCAGCAGCCGGTACGGCCCCGACGCGACCAGCGGCAGCCCCGGCACGACGAGCACGCGGGTGTTCCAGCGCGGGCCGAGGGTGCGGATGCACCACCAGCGCAGCCCCTGCGCCCCCAGGGCGAGGGCGAGGGCCGGCCAGCCGAGCGCGGGTACGAACGGGCGGCCGGCGGCCAGCGGTTCCACCACGCAGCCCGCGAGCAGGGCGGTGTGCAGGACGACCATCGCGGGATAGTGGCCGCGGCCGTACTCGACGCCGCCGTGCGCCAGGCTCCACGCCGTGTGCCGGCGGGCCGTCACCAGCTCGGCGAGGCGCTCGGCGCAGACGAGGCCGATCAGGAACAGGTACCAGGTCATCGGGTCACCACCGCAGGAGGACGAGTTCGGATGCGAAGCCCGGACCGAAGGCGAGCATCAGCCCGACCGAGCCCGGCGGCGGCGGCCCCTCCTCCTGGAGGCCGCCCAGGATGTGCAGGACCGAGGCCGAGGAGAGGTTCCCGACGGCGGCCAGTGAGCGGCGGCTCGCGGCGAAGGCCGACTCGGGCAGCGCCAGGGCGTCGGCGAGCACGTCGAGGAGCTTCGGGCCGCCGGGATGGCAGATCCACGCGTCCACATCGCCGGGTTTGAGGTCGTGCGAGGCGAGGAAGGTCTCGACCTCCTCGGCCACGTGCAGCCGCACGAGGTCGGGGAGTTCGCGCCCGAGGACCATGCGGAAACCCCAGTGCCCGATGTCCCAGCCGAGCAGGTGCTCGGTGCCGGGGTAGAGCCGGCTGCGCGAGGCCACGACCGAGGGCCCGGCGGCCGTGTCGTGCAGCGGGTGGCCGCGGCCCACCGCGACGAGGGCGCCCGCACCGTCGCCGAACAGCGCCCCGGCCACCATGGCCGCCATCGAGGTGTCGGTGGACTGCAGGGTCAGCGAGCACAGCTCGGTGGAGAGCAGCAGGGCCGCGTCCTGCGGCCGTCCCGTGAGGTGGTCGTGGAGACGGCCCAGCCCGGCGGCGCCCGCCGCGCAGCCCAGGCCGAACAGCGGTACCCGCTTCACGTCCGGGCGCAGGCCGGTCCGGACCGCGAGCCGCGCCTCCAGGGACGGCACCACGAGGCCGGTCACCGTGGTCGACATGACGAGGTCGACCGCCCCGGCGGGCAGCCCGGCCCCGGCGAGGGCGATTTCCAGGGTCCGGGCGCCGAGATCCAGGGCCGCCTCGGCGAAGAGGGCGTTGGTGGTGCCGAAGTCGGCCGGGGGACCGTACCGGTCCAGCGGGAGCGCGAGGTGCCGGGCCTCCACCCGGGCCGAGGCGTGGACGCGACGGAGGAGCGCGGTGTCGGTACCGGACGGCAGGAAGCGGGCGAGCGCTTCCGTGATCTCGGACTGCGGATGGCGGTGGGGAGGGAACACGCTGCTCACTGCCAGGACACGTGTCATTGCTGCACCTTAGAAAAGAACTGACACACAGTGATGAACCGGGCGGGTCGGGCGCGGCGCCGCATAACGTGACGGTGTGCCCGAGCGCCTCGCAGAACCCCGGCCCCCCGTACCCGTGCTCCGCGCGCCGACGACCCCCGCCGCAGGGCGCGGCCGCGCCGCTCGCGGCCTGCTCGCGGCCTGCCACCCCGTCCCGGCGGCGGCCGTCACGCTGCTCGCCGCCGCCCTCGCCGCCGCCGTGGGGCACGGGCCGCGCGGAGCCGCCGTCTGCGTCGCGGCCGTGGCGGCCGGGCAGCTCTCCGTGGGGTGGAGCAACGACCGGGCCGACCTCCACCGCGACCGGGCCGCCGGACGCCCCGACAAGCCCCTGGCGGCCGGTACGGTTCGTCCCGTCGCCGTGAGCCGGGCGGCGGCCCTGGCCCTGCTGGCCTGCGTGCCGTTGTCGCTGGCGGCGGGAGCCGTGGCCGGCGCCGTCCACCTGACCGCGGTGGCCGCCGGCTGGGCGTACAACCTGCGGCTCAAGCGGACGGCCGTCTCCTGGCTCCCGTACGCCGTCGCCTTCGGCCTGCTGCCGGCCTTCGCCACCCTGGGGTTGCCCGGGGCGCCGTGGCCGCCGCCGTGGCTCATGGCCGGAGCCGCCCTGCTCGGCGCGGGTGCGCACTTCGCCAACGTGCTGCCCGACATCGAGGACGACCTCGCCACCGGAGTCGTGGGCCTGCCGCAGCGCCTGGGCGCGCGGTCGGCGACCACCGTCGCCGGGCTCCTGGTCCTCACCTCGGCGGCCGCCCTGGTGGCCGGCCCGCCGGGGCGGGTGACGGCGTACGGCTGGGCCCTGCTGGCCGTGACGGCGGTGACCGTGCTCCTCGTCTCGCGCCGCCCCGCCGGACGCCTGCCGTTCCTGGCCGTGATGGCCCTGGCCGGCGCGGACACCCTGCTGCTGGTCGCGCAGCTGCGGGTCTGAGGTTCCGGGCGGGCGGCGGGCGGCGGGCGGTGGGCTACGGGGCCCGCCGGGTGCGGGTCCAGGCCAGGAGGTCGTCCGCGGGCCAGGTGTTGACGATCCGGTCGGAGGGGACCGCGCACTCCACGGCGCGCGTGCAGCCGAGGATCTGCCAGTCGAGCTGGCCCGGGGCGTGCGCGTCGGTGTCCACGGCGAAGAGGCACCCCGCCTCGACCGCGAGCCGCAGCAGCCGGCGCGGCGGATCCAGCCGCTCGGGCCGGCTGTTGATCTCCACGGCGGTGCCGGCCGCCGCGCAGGCCGCGAAGACCGCCTCCGCGTCGAACTGCGACTCCGGCCGGGTCCTCCCGGTCACGAGCCGCCCGGTGCAGTGGCCCAGTACGTCCATCAGGGGGTTGCGCACGGCCGCCAGCAGGCGCCGGGTCATCGCGGGTGCCTCCATCCGCAGCTTCGAGTGGACGGATCCGACGACCACGTCGAGCTGCTCCAGCAGCTCGGGCTCCTGGTCCAGGGAGCCGTCGGGCATGATGTCGCACTCGATGCCGGTGAGCAGCCTGAACGGCGCCCAGGTGGCGTTCAGTTCCGCCACCGTCCGCATCTGCTCGCGCAGCCGCTCCGGCGAGAGCCCCCGGGCGACCGTCAGGTGCGGCGAGTGGTCGGTGAGCACGGCCCACTCGTGGCCCAGGGAGGCGGCCGCCCGCCCCATGGCCTCGACGGGGCTGCCCCCGTCGGACATGTCCGAGTGGAGGTGGCAGTCACCGCGCAGGGCCGCCCGCAGGGCGGTGGCCGCGGGCGGGGGAGGCGGGCCCTCGGGGAGGGCCGCCGCCTCGTCCTCCAGTGTCTGCAGATAGCCCGGTACCGCCCCGGCGAGCGCCTCCCGCACCACCTTCGCGGTCTTGGGGCCGATGCCCTGCACGGCTTCCAGGGAGCCGGCCGCGGCCCGCTCCGCGGTCTCCCGCTCGCCCATGCGGACGATGCTGGACGCCGCCGTCCGGAAGGCCCGTACCCGGTAGGTGGGCGCCTGCGCCCGCTCCAGCAGGAAGGCGATCCGGTCGAGTGCCGCAACCGGGTCCATCGCGTACCTCCTGGCCCCAGTGTGCCAACGGCGCGCAGGTCCCGCACGGGCGCATCGCGATGGGACCGCCCGTCGCGATGGAACCCGAGGTCCGGGGTACACGGGCGTCCGGAACGGAACGGAACGAACAGAGCCAGAGCAGGAACAGCGGACGCAGGCGAGAGAGGGGCGCACGCCATGACCGAGGACGAGGCGGCCGAACCGCACGAGCCCTCCGACACGGAACGCAGGGAACGGGACCGGGTACGGCGCGAGGCCACCGGGATGACGCACCACGAGACGGCCGCCGCGCTGGAGGCCGCCGAAGAGGCGGCGGGCGATCTGGACGGCGCGGGCGAGGCCGCGGTCGCGGCAGTGGCGGAGTGGCGGCGGATCACCGACCTGCTCTTCGACCACGGCGGCCCCTACGCCCCGCACACCGACGCCTTCGTGCAGGGCCAGCTGACCGCCCGGGAGAACCGGGAGGACGCCACCGTCCCGAAGTGACCGCGGCGGCCGGGCCGTCGCCCGGCGGGCGGGCAGGCCGGGACGGCGCGCCAGGGCCCGCGGACCGGCCGGGACCGCGCGCCCGGTGCGGCGGCTCAGGAACCGGGCGGGGCGGCCGCGTCGAGTGCGGCGGTGAGGCGGGCCAGCCGCCCCTGGAGCTCCTGGATCTCGGCGAGGTCGAAGCCCGTCGCGGCGGCGATCCGCCGGGGCACCTCCACCGCGCGGGCGCGCAGCGCCGCACCCTCGGCGGTGAGCCCGGCCCGTACCGACCGCTCGTCCTCGCTGTTGCGCTCGCGCCGGACCAGCCCGGCCGCCTCCAGCCGCTTGAGCAGGGGGGACAGCGTCCCGGAGTCGAGCCGCAGGTGGTGGCCGATCTGCTTGACGGGCAGCTCGCCGTGCTCCCACAGCACCAGCATCACCAGGTACTGGGGGTAGGTCAGGCCCAAGTCCTTGAGGACGACCCGGTAGAGGCCGCCGAAGGCGCGGGTCGCCGCGTTCAGCGCGAAGCAGATCTGCCCGTCCAGGCGCAGGAAGTCCTGGTCGGGGAGGGTCTCGGTCGGCTTCTGGGTCATGGGGCCAGTGTACCCGGGGACGGCTTGCGAGGCATTCAGTTGTGCACAACTGAATTGCGTGCTCTAATGGTGGAGCGCGGCCGGCCCCACCGGCCCCGCACCACGGTCCAACCCTGCGAGAGGAACCCCGATGGACGCCCTGTACACCGCCGTCGCCACCGCCAACGGCCGCGAAGGCCGCACCGTCAGCTCGGACGGCCGGCTCGACCTCCCTCTCGCCATGCCCCCGGCACTCGGCGGCGACGGCCAGGGCACCAACCCCGAGCAGCTCTTCGCCGCCGGATACGCGGCGTGCTTCGCCAGCGCCCTGGGCCTCGTCGGCCGCCAGGCCAAGGCCGACACCAGCGAGGTCTCGGTGACCGCCGAGGTCTCCATCGGCAAGGACGGCCCCGCCTTCGGACTCGCCGTCGTCCTGCGCGTGGAGCTCCCCGAAGCCCTGGCGGGCGAGACCGGCGCGCTGCTGGTCAAGCAGGCGCACGAGGTCTGCCCGTACTCCCGCGCCACCCGCGGCAACATCGACGTGGAGCTCGTGATCGAGTAGCCGCCACCGCCGCCCCCGGGCGACCATGGGAGGGCACCGACCCACCCGGGGGCCGCACGCAGGGAGGCGCCCATGGCGCACGCCGGGCACGCCCACGCGACGGACGTCCTGGTGGCGGGCGCGGGCCCGGTGGGCCTCACCGCCGCCGGGGAACTGCGCCGCCGTGGCATCGGCTGCCGGATCGTCGACCGGCTCCCCGCGCGGCTCCCGTTCGCCAAGGCCGTCGGCATCCAGCCCCGCACCTTCGAGATCTGGGACCGGATGGGCCTGGTCCGCGACGCGCTGGCCGCGGCCGTACCGATGCTCGGGCAGCTCGCGTACGTCAACGGCGCGGAACAGCCCCGCATCGACCTGGTGCTCCCGCCCGAGGTGCCCTACAGGTTCGCGGCCCTGCCGCAGTACGACACCGAGCGCCTCCTCGAGGAGTTCCTGGCACGCTTCGGCAGCAGGATCGAACGGTCCACCGAACTGGTGTCGTTCACCCAGGACGCCGACGGCGTCACGAGCCTCCTGCGCACCCCGGACGGCGGGGAGGAAGAGGTCCGCTCCCGCTACCTGGTGGGCTGCGACGGCGCCCACAGCATCGTCCGCAAAGGGCTCGGCCTCACCTTCGAGGGCGGCGCCTTCCCCGAGGAGTACATGCTCGCGGACGTCGAGGTCGACTGGGACCTGCCCCACGGCTACGGCGTCCGCTCCACGCACCGCGGCGCCGACGGGGCGGTCGACGACGTGCTGGTGTGCATACCGCTGCCCGGTCCGGGCCGCTACCGCATGTCCATGCTCGTACCCCCCGCTCTCTCGCGGGCCCGGCAGACCGCCGCGGCCGGCCGGACGTCCGGGGCCGCCGGAGACGGGGTGGCGCACGGCCTGGAGAGCGGCCGGGCCCCCGCGCTGCCCGACGTCCAGGCGGTCCTGGACCGGCTCTCCCCCCAGCCGACCACGGCGTCCGGCATCCGCTGGGCCTCCGTGTTCCGGATCAGCCACCGGATCGTGGACCGGTACGGCGACGGCCGGGTGTTCGTCGCCGGCGACGCCGCGCACATCCACCCCCCGACGGGCGCCCAGGGCATGAACACCGGTATCCAGGACGCCTGGAACCTGGCCTGGAAGCTCGCCCTCGCCGTCGATGGGGCCGCCCGCCCGGGCCTGCTCGCCAGCTACGACGCCGAGCGCCGGCCGGTCGGCGAGGAGGTCGTCGGGCGCACCGTCCGGCACGCCGCGCACGGGGTCCAAGCAGATCCCGACGACCTGGCCACCGTGATGATGCGCGAGGCCCAACTGCTCGTCGGCTACCGGGGCAGCCCGATCGTCGACCCGCCCGACGGCGCCACGAACGCCGCCGGCCCGCTCCCCGGGGACCGGGCACCGGACTGCGGGGGCCTCACCGGGCCGATCTGCGCCTACCCGCTCCGCCTGTACGACCTGCTGCGCGAGCGCGACCACGTCCTGCTGCTCTACGGGGGCGGAGGGCCGGACGGCGCCGCCGCTCTCGGCGCCCTCGTACGGACGGCCCGCGCGTGCGCCGGAGACCGGATCGCGGTCTGCGTCGTCCTCCCGCCCGACACGCCGGCCGGCGAGGCCCTGCCGCCCGTCCACCGCGACACCCGCGGGGAGTTCGCCGCCCTGTACGGCGTCGAAGGCCCGACCGCCTTCCTGGTCCGCCCCGACGGCCACCTCGCCGCCCGGCACTGCCCGCCGGACCCGCGGCGGCTCGCCGACCACCTCGCACACACCCTGATGACGCCCGCCGGAGAACCGCCGACCCCGTCCGCGCCGACGTAGCCCCGGGCCCGCCGGGCGGTGCTGACGCCGGCTCGGCGGGGGCCGCCCGTCCCCGTTCCCCGCCCCGCGCAGGGGCCGAAAGGCCGGGCCGGGACCGCGTTTTGGATTGACGGACGATCCTCAATACGATCCGGCGATGATCACAACGAAACGGCTTGCCGCCGGGGCGTGCGGCCTGCTCGCCGCCCTGGCCGTCGGGCTCTTCCCGGCGAGCGCCACAGCCGCCGACGGTCCCGCGGCCAAGGAGCCCCCCAAGGTCGATCTCGTCCTTGACGTCAGCGGCTCCATGCGGGCCACCGACATCGACGGCCAGTCCCGGATGGCCGCGGCGAAGCAGGCCTTCAACGAGGTCATCGACGCGGTGCCCGACGAAGTGCGCCTGGGCATACGGACGCTGGGCGCCACCTACCCCGGCGAGGACAGGGCCCTCGGCTGCAAGGACACCAGACAGCTCTACCCGGTCGGCCCGCTGGACCGGACCGAGGCGAAGACGGCCGTGGCCACCCTCGCCCCCACCGGATGGACACCGATCGGCCCGGCCCTCCTCGCCGCGGCCCAGGACCTCGACGGCGGCGGTGCCACCAAGCGGATCGTCCTCATCACCGACGGCGAGGACACCTGCGCGCCGCTCGACCCGTGCGAGGTGGCCCGCGACATCGCCGCCAAGGGCATCCACCTCGTCATCGACACCCTCGGACTGGTCCCCGACGCCAAGACCCGCGCCCAACTGACCTGCATCGCCGAGGCGACCGGCGGCACCTACACCTCGGTGCAGCACACCGCCGAACTCTCCGGCCGCGTGAAACAGCTGGTCGACCGCGCCGCCGACCCGGTGGTCAACCCCGTCGCCACCGAGGGCGCCAAGCAGTGCGAGGGCGCCCCGCAGCTGAAGCCCGGCGTCTACGGCGACCGCGAGGCCTTCGGTGAGCACCGCTGGTACCGGGTGGACGTCCTGCCCGGCCAGGAACTGCGCGCCTCCGTCAGCATCGCCGCCGACCGGGCCGTCAACAAGGACTACGGCGTCCTGCTGCGCGCCTCCACCGTCCACGGCCGCGAGATCGTCCGCGGTTCCGAGGCGGGGGACGGGCGCACCGACGTCCTGTCCACCGGACTGCGCTACCCCAAGCGGGAAGCCGACGGCGCTGACGACGGCGCCGAGCCGGCGGCGGAGACCGTCTGCCTCCAGGTCAGCAACTCCTTCTCCGCGTCCGCCTCCGTCAAGACCACCCCGGGCATGCCCGTGGAGCTGACCATCGACGTGGTGGCAGGCCCCGACGAGGCATCCGACGCCGCCGCCTTCGGCCTCGGACGCGGCTGGTGGCTGCTGGCCGCGCTGGCGCTCACCGGACTGCTCGCCGGTCTGGTGTGGGGCTGGATCTCGCGCTGGCGCATCTCCGTCTGGAGGACCAACTGATGCGTACCGTACGCACCGTGACCGCCGTCCTGCTCGCCGCGACCGCCGCCCTCACGGCGGCGGGCACGGCCGTGGCCGACACCCCGTCGGGGAGCCCGAAGCCGGCGAGCCCGAGCGCCTCCGAGGGGAGCCGCCCCGCCCCCACCGAAGCGGGTACGAGCTTCCGCACCGCGGCCGCGTTCCGCCCGGGCCAGCAGGCCACGGCCGCCGCCTCCGCGGGCGACTACCTCTACTGGGTGCTCCCGATCGACGCCCGGCAGCGGGTCACCGTCAAGGCGAAGGTGACGCTCCCCGAGGCCGCTGCCCGCCACGGCGCCTCGACCTGGCGGCTCGACGTGTACGACGGACTGCGCCGCCGGCAGGCGTGCACCTACGGCACGCAGACCGTGGCCGCGGGCAGGGAGGCCGCCTCGGTGGACCTCGACTGCACGCTGCGCACGGTCCGCTCGGGCGCCGAGCCGTGGGCCCACGACCCGCTGCCCGGCAGCTACTACGTGCGCCTGACGGTCGTCGCGCTGCCCGAGGAGGACCTCGGTCTGCCGGTGCGCGCGGCCGTCGAGGCCGAGGTACGGGAGTCCGGCGGGGCCTACGCGGTGGACGGCGCCCTCGGCGCGCCCCTGGTCCCGGCCACCGTGACCTCGCCGCTGCGCGAGCCGGAGGACGGCTGGTCCGGCGGCTGGTGGTCCGACCGGTGGATCTGGACCGCCGCCGGCGGCGTCCTCGCGGGCCTGGCCGGCGTCTTCGGGTACACCCTGACCCGCGGGAGCGGCCGCCCCACCCGGGTCCCGCAGGGCGCCTGACGGCACGGTCCGACACGGACGGCCCGCGGGTGCCCCCCGGCAGCGCCGGGAGGCACCCGCGGGCCGCCGGCGGCTCCGGCGCACGTCGGGTGTGCACCGGGCCCCGGGGGGCAGGTGCGGGCCATGAGCATCGAACATCCGGCGGAGAAGAACCCGGACGGAAAGATAGGCCGCTTCGAGAAGTTCGCGGAGCTCGCCTCGAACTTCACCAGTTCCGCGGGCTTCGCCGTGGTCTGCGTCCTCCTCGTGGCGTCCTTCCTCGTGGTACACGTGGCGCACCTGCCCGTGGCCTGGCAGCACCTGACGGGCGACGCCATGGGCGCGGTCTCCCTGCTGCTGCTGGCCCTGCTGAAGAACTCCGAGCGCCGGGCCGAACACGCCATCCAGCGCAAGCTCGACGCCATCGCGGCGGCCCTGCTGGAACAGCACGAGGGCAAGCACGGTGAGGCCCAGGAGGAGCTGCGCAAGGCCATCCGGGTCGAGCACCGCGAGTAGCGGCCGCCGGGCTTCCCCACCGGCCCCGCGGCCCCGCCTGCCGGTCCTGCTGGTTCGGTCGGAGCACGTCCGTACGTGGCTGTGCCCCCTCATTCCAGGCACGGGAGGGGGCACAGGGCCTTCCGGATGGGAAGGTTCGACGCTCGCGGGCGCCTGCCTCCCCATTGACCGCCCCACGGCGCCGCCGCGCAAGCAGGATCGGTGAACTGCCCCGGGAACCGCCTTCATGCGGGATGATTCGCCCCGCGTGCGGCACGGGCCGCCGCGCCGGCCCCCCCCGCGCTCCGGAAGCCATTGTTCCGGGATCTCCCGATCGTGTCGCGTCGGCGCACGTCCTCACCCCAAGCTGTCGTCCCGGCACCTCCACCGTGTGGCACGCACGGTGGTCAACTGCCTTCCGGATGAATGTATTTGCTGCTTTGGATCGAGGTTCGATGTTACGGAAGCACACGTGGACCGCCGCTGGGCCGGCGGCGGTCCCGGCAGGGGGCGCCGTGACGCACCCGCGAGGCCGGGTCACCCCGCTCGCCAGGATCGTTACCGCCCCGTCCCTGCGTCCCCCGGTGCAGGGAGCGGGAGGACAGGACGCGGAGGCGCCGCGATGACGCCGCTGTCCCCGCTCACCGGCTCGGCCGGCGACGAGCCCGGCCGCCGGGGCCGCAAACTGGGGCCCATCGCCGACGGTGTCGGTCCGCTCCACCGGGCTTGGCTGGAGCCGCTGCGGTCACGGCTGGAAGCCAGCGGCATGACCGCCAGCCATCTCGCCGAGCGCGCCGGATTCTCGAAATCGAAGGTCACGGAACTCCTGCGCGGCGTGGAGCTGTACCCCCAGTGGGAGATCACCTACGCGCTGGTGCGGGTGCTGGGAATGCCGGTTTCGCCGATGTGCCGGCTCTGGACGGCCGCCGCCCGTGAAGCGCACAAGAAGACGGGCTGGATCGAGGGGAGCATAGCGAGGATCGTCGTCTCCGCCGGCCCGTCCGCCCCGCCTCTCGAACACCACGCCTTCACCCGGACCAACGGCCGCCGCTACACCCGCTACGCCGACGTGTTCCTCCGCGACGTGCGTGAGGCCGACCGCGTCGTCACCGAGACCTTCGACATGCTGTGGCTGCGCTGGGACGAGGCGCTGGCCAGCTCCCACGTGCAGCGCTACGCCTGGCAGGTCCTGCGCCGCGGGGTCATGGCCCGCGCCCGGCACGGCGACGGCTACCCGGACCTGGCCCCCGCGGCCTTCGGCACCGTCGCCCTCGGGCACGCCACCGGACTCGCCGCGGTCGCCCAGGTCGAGCAGACCCTGGCCCTCTTCCGGGCCGTCAGCCGGCTGCCCGACGTCCAACTCGACGTCATCGTCCTGCGGTACCTGCGCGGCATGGAGACCACGGACGTCGCCGACATGCTCGGCATCTCGCCCGCCCTGGTCACCTCCTCCGAGCGCCACGCCCGGCGCTCCCTCACCACACGGCTCGACCTCCCCGAACACCCGGAAGGCCCTCATGTATCCGATCGATGAGTTCCTGGCCGCCGCCCTGCTGCGCGACGACCTCGACACCCCGCGCGACGTCGTCCCGCACCGCTTCGAGGACCACGCGATGCTGCCGCTGGAATGGGACCCCCTCGGCGCGGACGAGGACGAGCACACGGCCGCGAGGCACCTGTTGACCCTGTGTGAGACCGTGGTCGCCCGGACCGCCGCAGAGGCCCTGACGGACTTCCTCACCGACAAGATTCCCGCCGTCGGCGGGGCCCGGGTACTGGGCTGCATCCTCCATCTCGCGGACGCCGCCGACAGCGCCCGCTTCTGGTGGCAGTACGCCGCCGGCGCCGGGGACGACGCCTCCTCGTACTGCCTCTACCTCCACCACCTCGCCCTCGGCGAAACGGACGCGGCCGCCTGGTGGCGCCGGCAGACCCGCGTCGACACCGATCCCGCACCCGAGACCACGCCCTTCTCCAGCGACCGCGGCCGCATCAGAAACCTGGATTCCAGCACGACCACCGTGCTGCGGGTCCTGGGCAGGCTGCTCCACCAGCGCGCCGCCCGGCCCCGGACCGAACTGGTCGACGCAATGATCGACTACGTCCCCGTGGCCCTCGCCGCCGGCCGGCGCGGCAGCCCCGACATCGACATCCCCCTGCCCGCCGACGACTTCGCCGGCACCATCACCGTCATCCTGGCCGTCACCTCCACGCTCACCGCGGTCGACCGGCACCACCGGGAGCCCGACGCGTCCTGCACCGCCCCCCGGCTCTCCCGCCGGCAACCGGCGTCGCGCGGCCGGGCCGACACCGCCGGCCCCGAACGCCCGTGCGTGAGGTACCTCCAGCCGCGGTGAGGCGCCACGGCTCGGGCCCCGCGGGCTCCCGGTCGACACGTGCGGAAGGCCGGGGGACTATGGAAGTGACGGACTCCCCTCCGGGTGCACCGGTCCGTGCGTGGGGAGCGCACCCGTCCGTTCGGTACAACGGCGGCGACGGAGTCCGTATGTCCGCCGAGGGGCGGGCCCGGGAGCCCCCTGGGCCCCATGTCCCTCAGGCCCGACGTCCTTTGCCCCCTCTCCCACCACAGGTGAGGACCCGCAATGAACAAGCGCACTCGTATCATCCTGACCACCCCCCTCCTGGCCTGTTCGCTCGCGATCGGGCCGGCCGCCGCAGCGGTATGGGCGGCCACTCCGCAGGCCGTGCCCTCCGCGGCGTGCTTCGTCGAGGCGAAGCCGGGCGACGCGACCAAGGCGATCGTCACCGGAGAAGGCTTCACGAAGGGGACCAAAGTCACCGTCGACCAGACCGACGGCGCCGGAGGCGTACTGGTGACCGTCGCCGAGAACGGCACGTTCACGGCCAATGACCAGCCGGCCGGCAAGTACACGGCCACGCAACAGGGCGGCGCGGGACTCAGCGCGACCTGCCTGGGCGGCCAGCAGGCGCAGGACGCCGTCAACCAGAAGGCCATCGAAACGGGACGGCAGGCCGGCGCCAAGGCCGGATTCACCGACGGCAAGGCCCTGGCACAGTCCGGAGTCTGCGACGCGAAGCCGAAGATCAAGCCGGCGCCGCAGGGACTCGCGCCCGACGCGGCGGCCCAGAAGGCGGCGAAGGAAGCACACGACGCCGCGTACGCGGCCGCCTTCGACTCGGCGCTCAAGAGGTACTGCACCGACTAGTCGGCAGCGCAGTCCCCGTCCCCGTGTGTGCCGTTGCCGGGATCGAGGCGGCGGCACACCGGCATGGGCGCCGACCACCGCGCCGACTACCGCGGGGCCGGGGCATCGATGGTGTTGCCCTTGTCGTCGACGGTGTGGGTGCGCCAGTACACGTCCCAGCTGTCGCCGACCTTCTTCGGCACCTTGCCCTCGGGATAGCGCGTATAGCCCTCGGGCGGCTGCTCGCCGTTCGGGACGCAGGCGGAGCCGGTGTCCCCCACCGTCATGACGGGGTACTCTCCGCCGCGGCACACGGCGTCCTCCAACGAGCACCCGCCCAGCGCCGCGGCGAAGGCCGCCGCGGCGAGGAGGACACCGGCGGGGCCGCGGGCGCGGTGCGTACGGGGTGTGACCATGTCGGCCTCCTGTCGTCAGCAAGCGTATGCCCGGTGCGGCCCCCCGCACGCGGACCGGGAGTGCCCGCCGCGCCGTGCGGCGCACTTCGGATTTGCCGCGGCCGCATCGGCATGACTGTCGTCGGGGCGGAAAGCCGCAGAGCATGACACGCACATCGAAGCCGACCCCGGACGGCAGCGACGACAGCAGGGACACCGGACGTGAGAGCACGGCGGGGCCCGGCCCGCAAGTGGAGGAACGGGCACCGGACCAGCTCACCGAGATGCCCAAACGCTCCTGGAAGGCCGTACTGCGCGGCACGTTCAAGGAGTTCAAGGACGACGAGCTCGCCGACCGGGCGGCGGCGCTGACCTATTACGGGGTGCTGGCGCTCTTCCCCGCCCTCCTGGTCCTGGTGTCCCTGCTGGGCATCGCGGGGGAGTCCGCGACGAAACAGGTCCTGGACAACCTGCAGAAGCTGACTCCCGGCTCCGCCCGGGACGTGGTCACCGACGCGGTGCAGCAGCTCCAGGGACAGTCCGGCGTCGGCTCCCTGCTGGCGATCGTGGGTCTGCTCGTGGCGGTCTGGTCGGCGTCCGGCTACATCGCCGCGTTCATCCGCACGGCGAACGCCGTCTACGACATGCCCGAGGGCCGGCCGGTGTGGAAGGTGCTGCCGCTGCGTCTGATCCTGACCGTCACGCTCATGGTCCTGGCCTGTGCCAGCGCACTCATCGTGGTCTTCAGCGGCGGTCTGGCACGTCAGGCGGGCGCCGCCCTCGGGATCGGGGACACCGCCTTGACCGTGTGGTCGATCGCGAAGTGGCCGGTACTGGTCCTGCTGGTCACCATGATGATCGCGATCCTCTACTGGGCCGCGCCGAACGCCAAGGGCCGCGGATTCAAGTGGGTCACCCCCGGCAGCTTCCTGGCACTGGTGATCTGGATGGCGGCCTCGGCCGGGTTCGCCTTCTACGTGGCGAACTTCGCCTCCTACAACAAGACATACGGCACCCTCGCCGGAGTGATCGTCTTCCTGGTGTGGCTGTGGATCACCAATCTCGCGATTCTCCTCGGCTTGGAGTTCGACGCGGAGATGGTCCGCCAGCGGGCCATCGCCGGCGGTCTGCCCGAGGACGAGGAACCCTACGTGGAGCCCCGCGACACCCGTGCCTGGAGCGACGGCACCCGCCGCCGCATGGAGCAGTGACCGTGTGGGGACAGGGCTCCCGCGGGACACAGCGCGAGGCGGGGACCCTGGCGGCACTGCGCGAACACGACCATCGGCTGACCCGCCGCATCGCGGCCTGGGACTCCCCGTGGGCGCTCCGCCTCCTCCCGCCGGTCGAGGACGCGGCCAAGCACACCAAGGTGTGGTGGGCGGCCGCGGTCGCCATGACGGCCCTCGGCGGCCCGCGGGGGCGCCGGGCCGCAGCCGCCGGAATCGCGGCCATGGCCCTCGCCGAACTCCTCAGTGACCAGGTCGCGAAGAAGCTCGTCGAACGGCCCCGTCCGCCGAAGGAGTGGATCCCCCGCGGCGATGCCGAGGACCGGCCCGACAGCTCCTCCTTCCCCTCCGGACACACCGCCGCCGCCGTCGCGTTCACCACGGCCGTCGCATCCGCCTGGCCCGGGGCCGGGGCCGCCTGCGCCGTCCCCGCCCTCATGGTGGCGTTGGAGCGGATCCACAGCGGCGCGCACTACCCCTCCGACGTCGCCGCGGGCGCCGCCATCGGCCTGGCGTGCGCCGGCCTCGCCCGGTCGGCTGCCGGCCCGGTGTGGCGCCGTCTTCCGTAGAAACCCGCAGAGACCTGCCCGCAGGGTGGGTGCCGGGGCGGTTGCGGGGTAGTCGCGCCGTCACGAGGACATGCACATCTCAATGAGGAGGTTCCGTCCACCACGGGCGGCGCCGAGCAGCAGGCGTGACCGCCGTGTCGCGCGTTCCGGCAGATCGAAGGAAGGCAGAGTGATCACGTCATGAGCACGATGGAGCGGCAGGCCCCCGCCGCCGACGACTCGGTGGGCGTCCTCGTCTCGCGCGCGTCCCAGCAGATTTCGGAGCTGGTCCGCGAGGAGATGCAGCTGGCCCGTGCGGAGATGACCCAGAAGGGCAAGCGCTTCGGAAAGGGCGGCGGGCTCTTCGGCGCCGCGGGTCTCATCGGGATCCTGGCACTCCAGGCCCTGGTCGCAGCCTGCATCGCCGCCCTCGCCCTGGTCCTGCCCGTATGGGCGGCGGCCCTCGTCGTCACCGCCCTCCTGGCGGCGGTGGCGGCCGTGGCCGCCCTGGCCGGGAAGAAGCAGATCGCCAAGGCGGGCACCCCCGCACCCGAGCAGACCATCGACAGCGTCAAGGCCGATCTGGCCGAGATCAAGGAGAAAGCACACCGATGAACGACGACGCCCGAACCAACATCGGCACCCCCACCCCCGGGACCCCCGCCCCCGAGGAACTGCGCGAGCAGGTCGAGCGGACCCGCAACGAGCTCGGGCAGACCGTCGAGGCCCTGGCCGCCAAGGCGGATCTGAAGGCCCAGGCCAAGGAGAAGACGGCAGCCGCGAAGGAGCAGGCAGCCGAGAAGGCCGCCCTGGTCTCCGAGCAGATCCGCGAGAAGGCCGGCCAGGCCGCGCAGCTCGTGAAGGACAGGACGCCCGACCCCGTCCTGGAGAAGACCGCGCAGGCCGCGGCCCAGGTGCGGGAGAGCGCGACCCGGGCGGGGCAGTACGCGGCGGAGAAGACCCCCGACCCGCTCCTCGAAAAGGCGGGCCAGGCCGCGACGGCGGCGCGCGCGAACCGCACGCCGCTCCTCGCGGTCGGCGCCGCGCTGATCGTCTTCCTGCTGGTGCGCCGTAGCCGCGGACGCCGCCGGTGAAGGCCTCCAAGATCGCCTACAAGCCGGTCGGGCTCGTCCTGGGCGCCGTCAGCGGTGTGATCGCGGGCGCCGCCTTCAAACAGGCGTGGAAGATCGTGGAGGGCGAGGGCGACGCCCCCGATGCCACGGACGAAGACCGCAGCTGGCAGCAGATCCTGCTCGCCGCCGCCCTCCAGGGCGCGATCTTCGCCGTGGTCAAGGCCTCGGTCGACCGCTCGGGCGCCGTGGCCGTACGGCGCCTGACCGGGACCTGGCCGGGCTGACCCGCCGCGATGCCGGCCCTCCTCGAACGGGCCGGCATCGTACGCGCCCGAAGACCCCCTACGGCTCACGGACCGGCGGGGGAGGGCGGGCCGGGCGGTGGGCGGCGATCGGCCGCGCGAACCGCTCCTGCCACCCGGCCGTGGCGTCCTGCAGCACGGCCCCGAGTGCGGACCGCACGCTCCGAGGGCATGCCGACAACCTTTGTTGTCGCGGGCTCCGGGGCCTAAGGTGCGCGGTATGCCTGGCAAGAACTTCGTGTTGCGGACCACACCGCAGGAGACGGCGGCCGTCGCGGACGCGGCAGTCGGCGATCTTGCGCGGCGCCTGGCCCTGCGGCTGCTGGACGCCTCCGCGGACCCGACCGCGGACGACCCGGAGCGGCCCCTGGCCCTGCTCCACCTGCTGGACCAGCTCCGGCAGGCCGCCGAGCGGCTACAGCGGGACGCCGCCGAGGCCGCCGCCCGGGCCGGGGCCGGCTACCCGCAGATCGGCGCCGCCTGCGGGATGACCCGCCAGGGCGCCCGGCGACGGTGGCCGGGACTCTTCCACCACTCCCACGAAGCACCCACGGAGCACCCGATGACGACCACCCCCGCCCGGCCCTTCGACGTCCTGCTCGTCGAGGACGACACGGCCGACGCCATGCTCATCGAGGAGGCCCTCTCGGACCGCGGTGCCCGCAACCTGGTCCAGGTCACCGACGGGGTCGCCGCGCTGGAACACCTGCGCGCCCCGGGCAGCGTGCGCCCCGACCTCATCGTGCTCGACCTCAACATGCCCCGCATGAACGGCCGCGACCTCCTCAAGGTGCTCAAGACCGATGAGGACCTGCAGACCATCCCCGTGGTCGTCCTCACCACCTCCACCGCCCCGGACGACATCGCCGGCGCCTACAGCAGCCACGCCAACGCCTACGTGACCAAGCCGGTCAACCTGGAGGAGTTCGAGCGGGCCGTCCAGAGCATCGACGCCTTCTACCTCGACACCGCCATCCGCCTGCCCCGCACCTGAGGCGACCCCACACCCGCACTAGTCGGCCGGGCGCTGCTCGCCGGGGCGGGCGCCGGTGGCGCCCGCCAGCGGCGGGGTGTCGAGGCCCGTGCCCGCGCGCAGGCCCTCCAGGAATTCCTGGAGGGCCTGCGTCGACGTACGGGCGGGGGTCCACTCCAGCTCGGCGCGTGCCCGGCCGGCGTCCAGCAGGGGCAGCCGCAGCACCGCGTCCAGCAGTCCGGGCGCGGCCGGTACCAGGCGCATCCGCCAGGCTGCGGCGAGCGCGGCGCGAGCCGCTCCGGCCGGCAGCGGGACCGTACGGGCCTGCAGCAGGCGGGCCACCGAGGAACCGTCGAGAACGGGATCGGCCACCAGGTTGAACGGCCCGCGCACCGGCCGGACGACCGCTGCCCGGTAGGCGTCGGCCGCGTCGTCGGTGTGCAGTGCCTGGAACCGCAGGCCCCGTACGTCCGGCACGGCGGGGAGCAGGCCGGGCCGCACCAGCCACCAGGGCAGCAGGGGGCCGGCGAAGATCCGCCGCTGCTCGGAGGCCGACGACCGCTTGAAGAGGAATCCGGGCCGCATCCGCACCACCCGGATCTGCGGGTGCGCGAGCTGGAAACCGTCCAGGCAGCGCTCCAGGTAGGCCTTCTCCCGGGTGTAGGCCGCCGCGGGCCAGCCGTGCGTCGGCCAGGACTCGTCCACCGGCCGCCCGTCCGGCGGGCCGGGGGAGTACGCCCCCACCGAGGAGGCGTGCACCAGCGCCTGCACGCCCACGCGCGCGCAGGCCTCGAAGACGCGCACAGAGCCGAGGACGTTGGTGCGCCAGGTCTCCACCGGATCGTGCGTCGGCTGGAACTTCCACGCCAGGTGCACCACGGCGTCCGCGCCCCGGAACAGCGCGTCCAGGTCGCTGCCGCCGGGGTCCACGTCGGCCGCCTCCCAACGCACCCCCGGCACCCGGAGACCGGGCAGGCGCCGGGCGACGCCGGTCACCTCCGACACGGCCGGGTCACGGGCGAGGGCGCGGACCACGCTGGTGCCCGCGTTCCCCGTCGCACCGGTCACCACGACCCGCATCACGCCCACCCCGGCTTCGCGGAGCGGCGCCCTCCGCGGCGGGACGCCCCCGTACGCGGCGCGGCATGGGCCCGCGGGCCGAAGGTCCGCTCCACGGCGGCCAGCCGCAGGGTCTCCAGGGCGTCGGCCTGGCGCTCGGCGCGCGCCAGCAGCCGGCTCATCGCCTCGCCGTCGACCCGGGGCTCCGAGCGGGACACGACCCGCAGGGTCCGCCACAGCTCCTTCTTGCCCTCCACGCCCACCCGGCCGGCCTCCAGCTCCAGGACGTCGCTCAGCGGGGACCGGGAGACGATCCGCCCGTTGAGCTTCAGCCGGCCGGCCTTCTCCGCCAACGCGCCCGCCAGCAACCTCCGGTGCCTCACCGGTACGTCGAGTGCCGTCATGACCTCGCGCAGGCTGTCGCGGTCCGCGGCCACTTCCTCGGCGAGTTCGGCCAGGCGCGGACCGGCGCCCTGGCCGCGGTGCGCCTTCATCATCCGTTTCATGAGGGCCACTCCCGCCCCCGCCCCGGCCAGGTGGTCGTTCAGGTACACGCCCAGCAGGCGGTCGTAGTCCGACGCCCGGCCGTCGGCACGCTCCGGGTTGCGGTTCATGGCCACGATGTCCCCTTCGGT